>JALRGZ010000046.1 GCA_023253295.1 Flavobacterium sp. | reverse complement strand
AGAGACCCTCTCCCTGTCAGACACAACCGCTCTTTTCCTAGAATAGTTAAAAACAAGCAATCAAAAAGCAAACACAAAACATTTATGAATTACAAACCAGCTTTCTAAATGCTTAACTTAATGACATTGCACTTCGGGATGGTCTGGGCTAGGAAGTGGTGTTTGTAGGAAAAATTATTTACAAAAGAATGTTTTGTGAGAGAAAGTTGGTTATATTTGGTAGAATGAATAAATAAATAAATAAATGAATATAATCTTAATCATTTAAATTAGACTTAAAATTTTAAACAATGAAATTAAACGAAAGAGATTTTAAATTAATAACTCATGAAGAAAATTTAGTTTGGAAAGAAATATTAGAGCAAGAGAAAGTTTTTATTAATGGTCAATTGAGTAATCTTATAAAAAAATCATTATTTGGCAGTTATCCTCTTGCTGTTAGACATTTTTTAAGTTTGTTTCCTAATAATCATTTAGATAATTATGAATTAACATGTGAAAGCGAATCTTTAGAGAACAAACTTTTTAATTTTAAGTCATTGTTAGATAATACGCAAATTACTGAAAGACAAATTTTAAATTTTATAAAGGGTGAAAATGCTTATTTTATTATTGGATCAATATTGAAGAGAAATTTTCGGTTTGGACATCACGCTACATTTGTTTTTCCAGAATTTAAGTTGCCTCCAAATTATCAGGTAGATTATTTAATTGTAGGTAAGAATTCAGATGGATATCACTTTGTTTTTGTTGAATTAGAGAATCCATATGGTGTAATAACTTTAAAAGATGGTACTTATGGTGAAGCAATTAGAAAAGGAATAAAACAAGTTGATGATTGGGAAATGTGGTTAGAAGAAAATTTTTCTAATTTGAGGTTAGTTTTTGAGCAAGCCTTAAATGTGAAAGAAAAATTACCAAAAGAATTTTCAGTTTTTGATAAAACAAGAATGCACTTTGTTGTTGTTGCAGGTAGAAGAAGTGATTATAAAGAGAAAACCTATCGTCTACAAAGAAAGAATTTAGAAGAAAGAAAACTTTATGTTTTTCATTATGATAATATTGTTGATTTTGCGACGAGTATAATAGGATCTCCTTCATATTAAATAATATTTGTTTTGTGTTAACTTTTAAGATAACTTTGTATTGTGAATAGAAGGATTATATTTTATGAAAATCATTTTATTCAATTTTACCAAAATCAGGATGATAAGGTAAAAGAGAAGATAAAGTATGTTTTAGAATTAATAAAACAGGTTGAAAAAGTACCAGAGAAATTTTTAAAACATCTTACAGGAACAAATGGTTTGTATGAAATTAGAATAGAATATCAGTCTAATATTTATAGAATATTTTGTTGCTTTGATAAAGGTAAATTGGTAATTCTTTTTAATGGTTTTCAAAAGAAATCTCAGAAAACTCCAAAAAATGAGTTAGAAAAAGCAATTAGTTTAATGCAAGCGTATTTTGAACAAAAAAGTAATGATGATGACAGACTATAAAAACATAAAAACATTTGACGAACTTATTGAAGCCGAACACGGTAAATTAGGTGCGGAATCCAGAAGCGATTACGAAGAAAAATCGCAAATGTTTATTATCAGCGAAATGTTGAAACAAGCAAGAAAGGAGGCTAAAATAACTCAGGAAGAACTGGCTGAAAAGACCGGAACTAAAAAAAGTTATATTTCCCGCATTGAAAATGGTAAAGGAAATATCCAACTTTCTACTCTAATTAGAATTTTTGAAATTGGATTAAATAAGAGAATTGGATTTACTTTTTTATAATTCAATTTAATACTAATATAAAAAAATGGACTAAAGCAAGCCGCCTTAGTCCATTTTCTATTTATGAAAAGAAGGATTAATCAATCGCTCTTTTAGTAATATCTCCAAAGGCATCGATTCTTCTGTCTCTGAAGAATGGCCAGTTCTGACGTACATTTTCCTGTAAATCCAAATCTACCTCCGCGATAAGGATTTCTTCTTTATCGTGAGAAGCCTGAGCTAAAATCTCTCCTTGTGGGCCACAAATGAATGAAGCTCCCCAGAATTCGATTCCGGCTGTATCCGGTAAATATTTTTCTAGTCCAATTCGATTAGCAGCAGCAACGTATACACCATTTGCAACAGCGTGCCCTTTCATTACGTTCATCCAAGCTCCGTATTGGTTAGCTCCGTATTGTTCTTTTTCTGCTGGATGCCATCCAATTGCTGTTGGGTAAAATAAAACCTCAGCTCCTTTCAAAGCGGTAATACGCGCTCCTTCTGGATACCATTGGTCCCAACAAATCAAAGTTCCAATGTTTCCTTTTTTAGTTCGATTATTTTTGAAACCCAAATCACCAGGTGTGAAATAGAATTTTTCATAGAATGCAGGATCGTCTGGAATGTGCATTTTGCGGTACAAACCTGCCTCAGTTCCATCTGTATCAATGATGTAAGCAGAGTTGTGGTAAATTCCTGCCATTCTTTTTTCGAAGAAAGGAACAATAATTACCACTCCTAATTCTTTAGCCAATTCGCTAAAAGCAATAAAGGAAGTACTATATAATGGTTCAGCCAAAGCAAAATTGTCTACATCTTCACTTTGACAGAAATAATGACTACTATATAATTCAGGAAGCGAAATTACTTCTGCGCCTTTTGCGGCAGCATCTCGTACCCAAGCGATACATTTTTTAAGATTATTTTCGGCAACATCATTCAAATTCAATTGAATGACCGCTATTTTGTATTTTTTATTTGGCATCGATAAAAATTTTAGATTGCAAAAATAGGTATTTTTATGAAGAGTAGGAATAGTGGGATTTATAAATGTGGAGATGATTTTTTTAACCGATACTATATTTAACTCTAAAATCATTAGATTACACGTGTTAATCTTACATTTTATTAGTCCATTCGATAATATATTTATATTTTTGTCAGAAATTTATAGTTTTTGATTTATGTTAAAAATCCTTCGGATTGCGGTTTATATTCTTGCATTACTCATTCTTTTCGATTGTGATGTTGTTTTTGCAAAACCTTCCAATATTGATTCCAAAATTGAATATGTAGCACCCAGTGTCGATTTTAATATTGACAATCCTAATAGTTGTTCCGGAACACCCATTACCTTTACTCCGGTAGTCAGTGGTGATGCACCTTTTACTTATGCTTGGGATTTTGGTGATGGAACGACTTCGACTGAAAGTAATCCAACGCATACTTATACTACTTTAGGTTGTGGAACTAAAAATTTTACTGTAAGCTTAATTGTTACTGATAAAAATGGTTTGAGTGGCACTTCTGTTACTAAAACAGTGACTGTCCTACAAAAGCCTGATTTGAAATTTGTGAATCTAAATGCAGGTTCTACTTCTGTTTTTGAACGTTGTGGAGATAATAATTCCAGTTTAACCTATACGATAAAAGTAGGTGATTTAT
>JALRGZ010000264.1 GCA_023253295.1 Flavobacterium sp. | reverse complement strand
GAACCCAAATCAAATCATCAGGGGCATCATACAGATGCCCACTTAGAAAATCATATGAATAATTTGATTCTTATCAATCCTGACGGAAAGTATGTTGGGTTCTTTAGGCCATCTTTTGAACCCGAAAGGATGTCAATCGTGTATCAGTCTGTAACCAGTCAGGCGTCTAGATAAAGTTCTTTTAATTTTTCTATCGTGTCGGAGGAAATATTAAGTCCTTCGGTAAGATATACCTCAACGGAGCCGTAATTTTTTTCAATAGTCTCAAATGCTTTAAGAATGTAACGTTCTTGAACACCCATCACTGGCCTTAACTTCTCAACATCTGCTTGAAACAAGCTCATGGCTTTTACTTTCCCAAGGTAAGAGTTTACATACTCAGCATTCGCTGCATTTGTCTTCATGTAATCTTCCAAAACAGTTTCTTTGGGCACTCCTAGGGTCAATAGAATAAGGGCTGCAGCAAATCCAGCTCTGTCTTTGCCCGCAGTACAGTGAAAGAGCTTTGGCTGATCATTTTCAGCCAAAGTCATTAAAAAATTTCGATATTCTTCTTGATATTTAATAACAAAATTTTCATTAGCATCAACCAGCAAAGTTCCTAGGTCAATATCAGCCTCATTCCTAAGCACCGATTCTACGTAGGGCCTCATTGCCGCATCAGCAGCAATTGGGATGCGTTTATAACTGACATTATTTGGAATTTTATCTGGCTCCTCGCTTACCTCAAGATCTGATCTAAAGTCGATAACCTGTCTAATATTTAAAGCATTAAAGTAATCTAGATCATCAGCTGATAAATTCTCCAACTTATCAGACCTGAAAAGCTTCCCCCATTTTATAGTTTTGCCATCAGTAGTTTTATAGCCCCCGAGCTCTCTAGTATTATGGGTTCCCTCAAACATTATTTTTCTATGTTTCTCAGTCTGATATGAGGTATTTTCTGAATGGATAATCATTTCTTGATTCTCTCCTGAGCAGCCAATTAAAAGTATCAGTGAGGGAATAAGGAACTTAGACATCAACTAAAACTTTTCCAACTGCTTTTCTGTTTCCAAGATGCGCAATAGCATCGGCAGCATTGTTTAAATTAAATCTATCTGTAATACGCGGATTTATTTTCTTTGCTTTATACAAAGAAAAAAGCTCATTAAAGTTTGCGAGGTTCTCAGCAGGAAACATAGCTGTCCACGCTCCCCAAAATACACCCACAATTTGACAGTTTTTAAGCAAAGCAAGATTTAGGGGTGGTTTGGGTATTTCCCCAGCGGCAAAACCAATGACTAAATATCTGCCATCCCAAGCCGTTGCACGAATTGCAGGCTCTGCATAAGTTCCACCAATAGGATCGTATACAACATTTGCTCCAAGGCCGTTAGTTAAATTCTTTATAGTATTTGAAAATTCTTTTTGTTGGTCTCTGTCTAATCCATCTGCTGGATAAATAATAGTTTCATCAGCCCCATGCTCTTTACATACCGAAGCTTTTTCTTCAGAAGACACAGCAGCAATGACTTTTGCTCCGTAGGCTTTACCAAGCTCTACCGCAGATAATCCAACCCCTCCGGAAGCCCCCATGACCAATAATGTTTCTCCGGCTTGGATATTTGCTCTTTGCTTAAGTGCAAATATAGAAGTTCCATAGGTCATACTAAGAGCAGCTGCAACATCAAAATCCATTTCTGAAGGTATGGGATGCAATCTTACTTCTTCAACTGCTATTTTTTCTGCAAAGCATCCCGCTCCGGCCATAACAAATACTTTATCTCCAATTTTAAAATTTTTTACATCTGAACCAATTGCTTCCACTATTCCAGCTGCTTCTGCTCCAGGAGTGAAGGGAAGTGGGGGTTGGTATTGATATAGCCCTTGAATCATAAGGACGTCGGGAAAATTTACACTGGCAGATTTAATCCCTACCAAAACCTCATTTGTATTAAGCTCAGGAACAGGAATATCCTCAATGGATAGTTTGTCAGGGCCACCTAACTCATTGCATCGCAGTGCTTTCATTACATTTCCTTAATTTTATCGTTGTAAAGCTTAACAAATTCTTGAATGCCAGTCTCATCGTTTTCATCTAAACCCCTGAAAATATTAAGAGAGTTCAAAGCATTTTTTTCAAAATTATTTTGATCTATGTATTCCCCCTGAAACGAATTTTTTATTGCGTTGCTGTGCTCGAATGCCACATCCACAAAATTATCTTTTGAAACCATATCTAGAACTCTTTCAGAAATGAATTGATTTTCAAAATGAACCTGCACAGCATTTTTTAAACCATCATCGTTGACATAATCTGCAATCATTAAGAGCTCATCTTTTAAGGCTGCTAATTGATCTGTTAATAAAGCTTCTTTGCCAGAGACAGATATTTTAAGTTTAGGGTCTCTCCCAAATCCAACAACTAATTCTTGATTATGAATATTTTCATGTAATTCTTTTTGGCTGCTTTTGTCACTATTCTTGATGAGACACAGTAACAAGAAGGCATCTAAAAGAGCTATTTGGGACTCTGCAATACCAACGGGATCAAAGGGATTAATATCAATACACCCCCACCTCCAATCATTGTTCTCCGTAATAGGGATGATTCCCAGGGCTGGTCCTTTTCCTTCGATATGGTTTCGCCAGTGTTCATCTGTGACCTGTCCACGAACAATAAAAGCTTTGCCTTTTTGTTTTCCGTTGTCGCCACGTTCACCTGGTTGATATTGTCCATATGCTATTTCTAATCCTGAAAATATTGATTTAAATTTATCCATTATCATTTCTTTTAAATTTGTAAAGGGGGGACCTCACAATCCCCCCAATTTGATTAGTACGGAGTTGAGTCCGATACTTTCTCTTCCACATCAGCTTTTGTTTGAACGTTCCCTTTAGACACATTTCCGCCAAACTCTTTGGCTGATAAGTACAAAGACTTATCTTTCTGGTCTAAAATTCTGTCCATCGTAACAACCCAGCCATACCAAGAACCTTTATCGTTCTTTTGTAGCGTAGATGTTAGATTATAGACAACCCCGTGCATAGGCGGGATTGCAAAGCCACCCTTACCATCAGCGATTTGAGTAGTCTTCATCATAGAATTCCACTTCTTACTGACGTTAAGTTGCGTTGATTTCATTGTGATCAAAGCAGGTGTATAACCACCAGACTTTGTCTCTACCATCACAAAGTAGGAAGCAGTCTCCTCGAGATAGTTACCATTTGGTAATCTAATCTTCGATCCCTCTCTCTTCCCTGTTGCGATTACCGGACTGTTCGGCATATGGACAGCCACAGGAGCACCTGGCCCATCCCCTCTATCCGACCACTCTGGATAATCTTTTTTGTAGTAACAAGGAATAACCTTGATACCTTTTTTACCATCGTATAGTTCGCTGGTAACTGTATTATAGATCATACCAGGTTTGGCACTATCTATATACTTCGAGTCCCCTGCTGTCACTTGTGGTGACAACTGACCCAAGATTCTGACAAAAGGTAACGCAAGATCATCTTGTGTCATATTGTCAAAACCTTTAGCGTCATCGCCAAATAAGGCGAGTGATCCGCTTTGTTTTGCTGCTACTTCATTAGCCATTACACATTCTCTAGTAATGGTTTAGAAGTCACTCGCGTTGAAAATAAACGCTATACAATGCGTGATATTGGTAAACTTGAGCGTCGAATCAAGGACTTAGAATACTATACTTCTTTGTCGATGCTTGAAGCTGATTGAATATTTTCCATTTTAGTTTCTTGCTATATTTTTACTATTTAATTTATTTAACTCGATAACTGTAGGATTTTGTGCTGAATGTGGATGTTCATTACCTGCGTAGATTTTTAATTTTGTTAATTGTTTTCTCCCC
>JALRGZ010000234.1 GCA_023253295.1 Flavobacterium sp. | reverse complement strand
AAATTCACCTGTAGCAGCAACCCATCCCAACATAAATGGAATAGCCCCTGGAAAAGCCCCCACAAATACTGACAATGAAGTCATTGTTTTAAGCGGCGTATAAACGCAGGTATATAAAAAGATTGAAATTGCACCAAACATTGCCGTTTTTGGATTGATCAAATACAACAATACCAATCCAATCACTGTAAGCAAACTTGCTACAAAAACCGCCATAGCCGGAGACATTCTTCCTGAAGGAACCGGACGGTTTTTAGTACGATCCATCAAAATATCTAAATCCTTCTCGATAACCTGATTAAAAGCATTCGAAGCCCCAACCATACAATATCCACCGATGCATAACATCAATAAAACAGACCATTGAAAAGGACATGAATCATTAAATCCTAACAGGTAGCCCGCAATGGAAGAAAACAACACGCTAATAGCTAATCCAGCTTTGGTGATTTCTTTAAAATCGGTAAAAATTGCTTTAAGGGAAAATGTACTTGTAGTTGCGCTCAATGCCTTTTTTATTAGGTTTTTGTAAAACTGCTGCAAAAGTAACGTATCAAAAGGGAATTGACAAAAAACTAATCATAAAATATTGTTGAAGAAAATTTTAAAGTTTTTATCAGATCCAAGTAAGGACCGAAACATATAAGTAATTAAAGTCCTGATTGTTTTTTTGTAGGTAATTTTTCATACATTTACATCAATCAAAATTGAATATTTGCCTCTGCAATCTACAATAAAGCATAAACAGCATTTTAAGTTAATATTAATAAACAAATTACAACCAATTTTAACGCAACCTTATTAAAAAACTGCATCTATAAAGAAAAAACACATTATGAAACACAAATTCCTCTTAATCATTCTTTTATTATTCGGATACTTATCAAACTCTTGCAATTCAGAAGACTTAAAAGATCAAAACAAATTTGAAGCCAGTCAAAAAACATGGTTGACTTTCAAAAAATCCTCCAACAATTCATATAGATATACCGTGACAAATAAATCATGGATTGGACCTAGTTGGGAAACTTCAATAACTGTAGAAAATGGAATCGTAGTTCAACGAGATTTTGAATTTACTTCAACAGAAGGTCTTTCAACCAACATCCAGCAGAGTGATCTTCAATGGACTGAAACAGGCTCTGAAATAGGATCTCACGAAAACGGAGCAGAGCCGATTACTTTAGACGAAATTTACAGTAAAGCACAAAATGATTGGTTAATCAAGAGAAATAATACAACAACCTACTTCGAAACCGAAAATAATGGAATGATTTCGACTTGTGGTTATGTTGACAAACAATGTGCAGACGATTGTTTTGTTGGTGTAAAAATTAAAAATATAGAAGCTCAATAAAGTTATTCCCCCTAAGTTCACGCGAGCATTTTGCTCGTACCTGCAACAAATAAGCTAAACCTTTATAAGTACAAAAACGATACACATATCAATCGAGAGATTTCAAATCTTAGCATTATAGTCGATAAAAAACAGAAGAAATGGAAGAACCAAAAAAAATGACTTCAACAATTGTAAACACAACATCTGATGTTATAATTTCAACTCCAAAACAAAAAAGTTGGGCTTTAATATTCTTTTTATCAATAATTACGCTTCAATTTACAAATGGAATAGTTCAAACTCTATTTTTTGGAAGTGACTTAAAGACAATTGAAAGAATTTTTATTTTTATACTTTCAGTAATTGTACTTTATTTTACCACTAGAGGATTGTTATGGCAATTAAAAGGAACTAGAGAAATAATCATTAGCAAAGACAACTTAAAATTAAGCAAACTATCGCCAATTTGGAATAAATCAAAAACATACAAACTTTCAGAAATCAAAAACATTGATATTAAAGATGAAACTGTTTCAGAAGGACCATTTGCCATGCTTCAACTTTTGAGAATAAAAGACAAAATAAAAATCACCTTTTCTTACGGTTATGAGACGATTACAGCAACAAGTGGAATTGACCAAACAGAAGCATTAGAATTAAAAGAATTAATAAAGAGTAAACTAGAATAGACTATCAACCGTTATAATCAAACTAAAATCAATAATCAAAATACCAGTTAAAAATATCCGAACGCACTCCTATTGAGAGCCAATTGGTATTTTCTTTAAACGTAGTTAGAGTATTCTGCATTGGGTTAAAATTTCTATAAATATAACTCGCAAATAATTTTAGATTAGTCGAAGGATTAATCAGATAACCTCCCTGAATATCGGTCATGAAAAATTTGGTTTTATTTCCCTGACCTACTTTCACACCTGAATCCGCATAACGCTCTTCATCATAATCGCGATAAATATTGGAACCGGAATTAGTATTCGCTCCCGAAGCTTCAAAATCAAAACCTCTTATCGCGCTTGTCACTTTCAAATCAGCAAACCATCTACCCTGATGGTAACGGGCTATAGCAATAAATTCTCCAAAATTTGCCCCCCACTGATGCCCTATACTTTGATTGTTGTGAGCATAATTTGTAATGGGATCAGAATGCGAATACACATAAGGACGCACTCTGTTGTATTCCAATTGCACTAACAAATTAGGAACATTGAAGGCATTGTAATACTTAACCCCTACTTGATACCCATATTTGTTTTTCCAACTTCCATCACCCTCTCTAATATCATTTAATGAAAATTCATCTAAAAGAAACTGTCCATAAAAGTTAATTTGATCATCCCATTTGTATTTAAATGTCAAACCCAATAAAGCATTTCCTGACTTAGAAGAAGAACCAAACTCAACGGCACGATAAAAAATTATAGGATTCACAAAACTCGCATCAAACCCCCTGTCATTACTATTCGTCCAAACAACGGATTCAAAGAAACCTAAATTCAATCGATTGGAAACATTCCAACTCAAGTAATGATTTGCCATAAATTTAGTGGCATAAGTTTTATCCACCGTCACTTCTGGACGCACATCTTTGAGCCACATAAAAGTATTGGTGTATTTTATTTTCCAAAATTTGGTATTCAACTTAAAATACGGATACGGACTTGCTCCATCACTTTCTAATAAAGAACGATAGCCATCACCAATAAAATTTCTACCATAGCCTAATTGCATATCTATAAATTGATTAGGTGCAAAAGTAATATTGGCTTCTGCCAAAGGGAAATCATAAGCATCCGTTTTAAAATCCTTCGCTATACCAACCCCAGGAATAATAGCAGGATTTCCACCTGATGGTTTGATAGATTCAGCATAACGATTGTAATAATCTGCAAAACGCCCTTGACTTTCAAAAATGGTTGTCGAAAAATTAAGTTTATTTCCTAACCCTCCTCTAAAATTAATCGCACGGGTATTCACAAAAGTATTTACCGATTTATTTCCGGAAGCGCTACCCAATTGTAAATCCAAAACAGGATTTAGTGTAAACCAATAATCCTCACCACGGATTTCTACCGTGTTTTCATTCCACAATTTGCGCGTCCACCAACCAGAAGTTGGATTCTTTAAGGATTCATTTACTTTTTTAAAGTCATAATAACGGGCAACTTCCGCATACGAATACGGTTTTGAAGCCGTATGATTATTACTTCCTACCTTGTTAATTGCTGCATCAAATTGCGCATAATAACTATGCGAAAATGGAATACTCAAATGACTTTCAAATTCCGGATTGTTGTATTTTCGATATACAATACTATCCAACTCTGTCAATTGTTTTGTTGTATTTCGAAGAATATCTGCTTTTACTAGATTTTCAGCCGCTAAAGTTGAAGCACTTTTTAAAGGAATAGTGATTGTAATATTAAATTTCGAATACTCAGCTTTCCCATTATATGTTTTAGGACTAATCTTAGGGAATTTTGCAAAAACCCTTTTACTTTCATCAACTAATCTTTCATCAACAGCATTTACATAAATGACTTTAAAAACACCTTCGGCATCTACTTCAAAAAGCACTTTTATATTTCCCTTGAAATTATTTCGAACTAAATCTTCGGGTAGGACAAAATTTTGAAAAATAAACTCTTGTACCTCTGTATAAAAACAATTTTCTAATGTCTTTCCCTCTAAATTTCCACAACTGGAAAAAACAGGAAATCGTTCTGCAGCTGATACCTTATCCTTTTGAGCATGCCCAAAAATAGTTATAAAACAAAAAAATAAAATTAATCCCAATTTATTCATATGGCTTATAGTCTTTCTTAATATTCATGCTGGCTGTTCTCTCCATGGACAATTGCTCTCGCCGATGAAGTCCCAATTCTTTTTACACCCAATTGTATCATGGCTACTGCTTCTTCAAAAGTACGAACACCTCCTGCTGCTTTTACTGGCAAAGGAGAAGCATTTTCTAACATCATAATTATTGATTGGATGGTAGCTCCATTAGGTTCATTATTAGCCGTTTTATAAAATCCAGTAGAAGATTTGACAAAAACAGCATTATAATCCGCTTCTGGAAAATGAGTCAAAACTACATTTTTTATCAAAGCCGATAATTGAATAATCTGTTTGTCTGTCAAA
>JALRGZ010000222.1 GCA_023253295.1 Flavobacterium sp. | reverse complement strand
TAAATCCCACTTTGATTGATCATCTTCTAGTCCGAGTGCAGGAGTAGATGCACTAGTATGTGCTTGGTTTGCAATATATTAAATTTCATTACCTTGTGTCCTTCGTCTTCATCAGCCTCCTTAGGCTTTAGGCCTTCTCCAGACCAGGTCCATTGTCCAAAAAGTGCATTTCCTTCTTGAGCAAACCTTGATGTTCCCCAGCCTGTTTCTTTGAACATTCTATCTAATTCTCTTTGCATTTTTTCCCAAATAGCATAACCATAAGGTTTTACAACCATACAGCCTCTAACTCCTGAATTTTCGGCTAAATCAGCCTTTACAACCAGTTCATTATACCATTTTGAATAATCTTCTGATCGTGTAGTAAGGTTCTTACTCATATTGAATAGTTTGGCACAAATTTTGTTTTGTTTTATTTAACTAAATAGTTTGGCAAAACTAACTATTTTTGTAATGTGCAACAATAAAAAAACCAATAGATATGAAAACTAATATTTTTTCATCCCGAAAAGCGCAAAATTATCTATACATAGGATTGCTAAGCCTTTTTATGGTTTCTTGCGGTTCTTTTCAAAATAGTTCTTATTACGAAAGTGATGGTATTTATTCTTCTTCTTATGAAAGACCTGTAGAGAGAAACACTCCGTCAAGCAATTACTATAGAGATTATTTTAATTCACTACAAAACGACAATAAATCTCCCGAAATTTTCACGGATATAGACCGTTACAGTGATTTTGACTCCAATAATGACAACTCTAACATCAGTTACGCGGGTTGGGGAGACAATTCAACATCAACAATTGTAAATATCACTCCTAATTATTGGGGATTAAACTATGGTTTTGGCTATTCAGGATGGGGATATCCTTACTCTTATGGATGGGGTTGGAACAATTGGGGGTGGAATTATGGATTTGGATGGAACAACTGGGGATGGAATTACGGATTTGGCTGGAACAATTGGGGATACCCTTATTACGGATGGAATTACCCTTATTATGGATATAATAATTATTATTACAATAACCGTCCACGGGTTTACTCTTCTTATGCTCCTAGCAGAAGAGAATCATACCCAGCAAATTCAACAAGAATATCTTCCAGAAGTTATTCTACTAACAGAACCTATTCTACAAATAGATTCAGCACAAACAGAACACCTGTGTTTACAAACTCCAGAACTTATAACTCCAACAACAATCAAGCTACAACAACTACCAACAGAAGAAGTAGCAGTCCGTCTACACAAAACAACAGCTACAGCAGACCAAGCAGTACTTATTCCAGAAGTGAAAGTTCTTCATCAAGATCTTACAGTCCTTCATCTTCTTCATATAACACTGGAAGGTCCTATGGAGGAAGCAGTAGTAGTGGTGGCGGAAGCATGAGATCATCCGGAGGAGGAGGTAGAAGATAGCTAAAAGTGAACTATAACCAAACCCAAATATTATCGCAATGAAAAAATTCCTTTTCTTACTATTATCAGGTTTTGCAATTTCTACTGTACACTCACAAGAAGTTGTAAGTGGTTTACGTTTTGCCCAAGACAATATAACCGGAACTGCACGCTTTCAGGGAATGAGTGGCGCATTTGGAGCACTGGGCGGAGATTTATCTTCTTTAAATGTAAATCCGGCCGGTAGTGCTATTTTCAATTACAATCAAATTGGTTTTACCTTTAGTAATATCAACAAAAAAAATGAGTCCGATTATTATGGAACCATTACTAATGCTCGAAAAAGTAATTTTGATTTAAATCAGGCTGGTAGTGTATTTGTTTTCACTAATCGTAATCCAAATGCAGAATGGACCAAATTCTCGTTGGCTGTAAATTATGAAAACACTAACAATTTTGAGAACTCCATAAAATCCATCGGGTTTAATCCTACTAATTCTGTTGCTCAATATTTTTTATACTATGCTAATGCAAACCAATACCAGTCAGGAATGCCCTTAGGCGAAATAAAAAACAACGACTATTTTAATTTGAATTTTGCTGACCAACAAGCATGGTTAGGTTATAAAGGTTATTTAATCAATCCTGTATCTGATACGGCTGAAAACACAGATTATGTTTCAAATGTTACCGATCAGGGCGATTATTATCACGAAAATTTTATTACCTCTCAAGGATATAATGGAAAACTATCTTTTAATGCAGCGACATCCTATAAAGACAAATTATATTTAGGACTAACCTTAAATTCTCATTTTACCGATTTTAGACAAAACACCTATTTTTTTGAAGAAAACTACCAAGACAACAACAATATTGTAGATATAAAAAATACTTCTTTCGAAAATGAAATTTACACTCATGGTTCCGGCTTCTCTTTTCAATTAGGTGCTATAGCAAAAGTTACAGATGAATTTCGCTTAGGACTTTCTTACCAATCACCTACTTGGAACAAACTAAATGATGAATTAAGACAAAGCCTTTATTCTAACATTTACAATTATGAGAATACAGATAATCCTGACTTAACCACAGTGCATCCTGACACAAACGGTACTATAGCTTATCAAGAATACAAATTAAGAACTCCTGGGAAAATAACCGGAAGTATGGCTGTGGTATTTAACAAAAAAGGCCTGTTAAGTGCTGACATTGGTTACAAAAATTATGGTAACATCGAATATTCTATTGAAAACGACAGTAGAAACCCTATAGTTAATTCTGAAATATCAAACCAGCTTAAAGGAGCTGCCGATATACGAATTGGTGGGGAATATAAAATTGAAAAACTAAGTCTTAGAGGTGGATATCGCTACGAAGGCAGCCCTTATAAAGACAAAACTTACATGGGAGACTTAAATGGTTTTTCGGCTGGTTTGGGTTATAATTTTGGTGCAACAAAAGCCGATTTAGCCTACGCTTATTCTAAAAGAACTTCGAACCAAGGCTTCTTTAGCCAAGGTTTTACTGATGGAGCTAACATCAGTAACATCAACAACACCGTTACTTTTACCTTATTATTCGATTTATAATTGTACTAACATAATTACAAATGGCCGTCTTG
>JALRGZ010000033.1 GCA_023253295.1 Flavobacterium sp. | reverse complement strand
TAATATTATTAAAAAATTAAGAAAATTAGTCCCATTTGAATTAATTATAAAGAGTAAAATTAAAAGAGAAGAATTATGCGATGAAATTAAGAAAGCATTATTGTATTTAGAAAAATATTCAACTACACAAAATAAAAATGAGAGATATTTCTAAAAAAGAAGTTTGGTTTGTAGTAGGAAGCCAAAATTTATACGGTGAAGAAACTTTAAAACAAGTTGCAGTACATTCTGAAGCAATTGCTAAAGGTATTGATGCTTCATCACATGTTCCTGTGAAAATTGTTTACAAAGCTGTAGCAAAATCACCAAGTGAAATCACAGATATTTGTTTGGAAGCTAATTCAAACAAAAACTGTATTGGTATTGTTGCTTGGATGCATACTTTTTCTCCGGCCAAAATGTGGATAAAAGGTTTGAGTCTTCTTAAAAAACCATTATGTCATTTGCATACACAATATAATGCTGAAATTCCATGGGCTTCTATCGATATGGATTTCATGAACCTGAATCAATCAGCTCACGGAGACAGAGAATTTGGTTTTATTATGTCCAGAATGCGTAAAAAGCGTAAAGTAATCGTTGGGCACTGGGAAGACGTACGCGTTCAGCAAAAAATTGGAAACTGGACAAGAGTTGCTTTAGGTTGGGACGAATTACAAAACTTAAAAGTAGCTCGTTTTGGAGATAATATGCGTGAAGTTGCTGTAACTGAAGGGGACAAAGTTGAGGCTCAAATTCGTTTTGGAGTTACAGTAAATGGTTATGATTCATCGGATATTGTTAATAAAATGAAATTAGTTACTGAAGAGCAAGTAGATGCTTTAGTAGCTGTTTATGAAGAATCATATAATTTAGCTCCAAAACTGCAAAAAGGAGGAGAGCAAAGAGAATCGTTAAGAGATGCTGCCAGAATCGAATTAGGTTTAAGAACATTCTTAGAAGAAGGTGGTTTCGGAGCTTTCACAGATACTTTTGAAAACCTTGGAGAATTAAAACAATTGCCTGGTATTGCTACTCAACGTTTAATGGCTGATGGTTATGGTTTTGGTGGAGAAGGTGACTGGAAAACGGCTGCTATGGTAAGAGCTTTAAAAGTAATGAACATTGGTCTTGAAGGAGGAACTTCTTTCATGGAAGATTATACATACCACTTTACACCTGAAAAATCGTATGTTTTAGGTTCTCACATGTTGGAAATTTGTCCTTCTATTACTGACGGAAAACCTTCTTGTGAAATTCATCCATTAGGAATTGGAGGTAAAGAAGATCCGGTTCGTTTGGTATTCAATTCTCCTGCTGGTGATGCTATTAATGTATCTTTAGTAGATATGGGGACTCGTTTCCGTTTAATTGTAAACGAAGTTACTGCTGTTAAACCAATGGCTGAATTGCCAAAATTACCTGTAGCACGTGTTCTTTGGGATTGTAAACCAAACTTGGATATTGCTGCTACTGCATGGATTTTAGCAGGTGGAGCGCACCATACAGTATATAGCCAGGCGGTTACTACTGAATTTATGGAAGACTTCGCTGATATCGCCGGAATCGAATTAGTAGTTATTGATAATGATACTAAAATCCGTTCTTTCAAAGAAACTTTGAATGCGAACGAAGCTTATTACCACTTGTTCCAAACAGGATTGTAATAATTTTTGAGAAACAAAATTTACCAAGTCATAAAGTCAGAAGTTTTTAGAACTTTTGGCTTTATGACTTCGCTATTAACCAATAAATTTAAAAAGTATGAATCTATTAAGAAGTTGTGTTTTAGGATTGGCTGTTGTAGCAACAGCAGGGCTTTCTGTTCAATGTAAAGGGGAAAAGAAAGAAAACCAAGAGCAAAGTGTTACACAAAAAGACAGTGTGACTGTTGAGAAATCAGAGTATGGTACTACTGCCAAAGGTGAAAAGATTGAAAGCTATAAGCTAAAAAATCAAAAAGGAATGGAAGTGGATATTATGACTTATGGTGGAATTATCACTTCTTTAAAAGTGCCTAATAAGGCTGGCGTTTCTGAAGAAATTGTTCTTGGCTTTAATAATTTCGAGCAATACACTAAAGATAATCCATTTTTTGGAGCTCTAATTGGTAGATTTGGTAACCGTATTGCTAAGGCTAAATTTACTTTAGATGGAAAAGAGTATAAATTGGCGGCTAATGACGGACCAAATAGTTTGCATGGTGGCCCAATGGGATTCCATAAAGCAATCTGGACAGCTGTTGAAGCTAAAGGTGGAGCTGATGGAGTTTTGAAATTAAAGTATGTTTCTAAAGATATGGAAGAAGGATTTCCTGGGGACTTAACGGTTTTTGTTACCTATACTTTAAAAGCGGATAATACTTTAGAAGTAGATTATGAAGCGACTACGGATAAGAAAACAGTTGTCAACTTAACACAGCATTCTTATTTCAACTTGTCGGGTGATTTCACAAAAACTATTTTGGATAACGAAATTACTATTGATGCTGACAAATTAGTTCCGGTTGATGAGACTTTGATTCCAACGGGAAAATTAGAGGACGTAGCTAATACGCCGTTTGATTTCAGAACCCCTAAAGCTATTGGTAAAGATATCGAAGTAACTAATGAGCAATTAAAAAGAGGTAAAGGTTACGATCACTGCTGGGTGTTGAATAATCAGGACAAAGGATTCCGTTTTGCGGCTTCAGTTTATGAGCCAACAAGTGGTAGAGTGATGGAGGTTTATACAGACGAACCGGGAATCCAGTTGTACACAGGTAATTTCTTAGATGGTACATTGCCTACAAGGGATGGTAAAACTTATGCTCATAGAACAGGTCTTTGTTTAGAAACCGAGCATTATCCTGATTCACCAAACCAGAAAGATTTCCCAACAACGGTTTTAAATCCTGGTGAAACCTATAAAACAAAAACTGCTTTTAAGTTTTCTACTAAATAATATAGAGTAGTTTTTTAAATTA
>JALRGZ010000018.1 GCA_023253295.1 Flavobacterium sp. | reverse complement strand
TAATTGGAAGCTGTTAAATAATTATCCGATTGGGATTTCTTTAAAGAAGCATTATAATAATCAACTGCCTTATCTTCCTTTCCTGTTTTATCATAAAAAATCGCCATTTGATGATTTAAAATATCCAAATACGGACGATTTTCTCTGTTTTCCAACAATTTATGGTATTTGTCATCAAAGGCCAATTTGTCCCCACTTTGATAATCGAATAGCTGGGCTAACCGGGCTTGAGAATGCATCATGTACTTTCTATCCGATTTTCGGTTCATCTTAATTACAGCTTCAAAATAAGCTCTTGCTTGATCATTATCCCCTTTCTCTTGATACAATTGTCCTATAATAAAACGGTATCTGGCTTTTTCATTGTTTCGGGTGCTAAAATTGACTGCTTTTTTTAAACGAACAATAGCACTGTCTTTTTCCTCTAAATTCAAAAAAGAGGCAGCCATTAGTGCATTGGCATCAGCCATAATTTGTTTTTTGGGATGGGTTTCCTTGAGCATTTTAGAAATGTTTTTAATAGCTAAAACATCATTTCCTAAACGCATATTAGTTTTTTCACGCCAAATTTTAGCCTCATCTATACGGCTACTATTAGGATATTTATACAAAACATAATTAAAAGCATCTAATGCGGGAATAAAACGTTTGTCATAATAACGTGCTTTACCTAATAAAATATAAGCTTCATCGATTTGCGAGTTACGTTCCCTTCCTTTAATATACATGGAATGCTTTTGAATAGCCTTAGTTGCTTTTTCCTCTGCTTTTGCAAAATCGGCATTTTTAGAAGTATCTGCCACCACTAGATCTTCATCAATATTCATAGGCTCAACTGGCAAAAGTTCCCAAAAATTATCTTGGTTACTCGCATCGATTGCCTTGATTCCCTTATCCAATGCAATTTGTCCATTATATAAAATGTTATACTGTGTACTTAGTGCATGTGAATTTCTAGCCAAAAAAGTATCCTTCCTTGTAGAGCAGGCTACTAATATGCACAAACATCCTAAAGGAATGGAATATTTAAATCTATTGGTTTTCAATGATTGACATTTTTTATCATTAAACTTTTAAAAAGTTTTTTTAGTGTAATGACTGGTAAAAATACGTTTCTTTTTGAAATATAGAAATTTAAAGAAAGAAAAAGCTCGCTATGATTTTGTGTTAAATCAATACGTAGTAACGACTATCATCTAAGCTTAAGGATTATCACCATAAATTATCTGAGAAAACACTGTTTTCACATCATTAGTAAACTTTGAAATTAGTAAAACAGCTACTTTTTTAGAGTAAAATTTCAAATAAATAGTTTTATAAAACAAAATTTGAATATTCTTCAAAATATTCCTTATTCAGAGTGACTTAATTTATTTATGGTTTTTTATTTTTGTCAAAAATTATATCACATGCCAAATTTTTTGAAACTCCTTATAAAAGAGGTAAAAAGGGAAACGGCTGCTGCTGTTTCTATCCTTTTTAATGTGCCTGAAGAATTAAAAGAGAATTATAAATTCATTGCAGGACAATATGTAAACCTAAGATTAACCCTTGACGGAAAAGAAATTCGTCGTGCGTATTCCATTTGTTCTTCGCCTGAAAGTGGCGAATTGCGCATTGCTGTGAAAGCGGTAAAAGATGGTTTGTTTTCTCAGTTTGCCAATAGTAAATTGAAAGCTGGTGATGTTCTTGAAGTAGGAAAACCGGAAGGAAAATTTACATTTGAACCAGATGCAAACAGACAAAAAAACTACGTAGCTTTTGTTTCCGGAAGTGGGATTACTCCTGTTTTATCGATTATCAAATCGGTTTTAAAAAGTGAACCTAAAAGCTCTTTTGTATTGGTTTACGGTAACAAATCTCCGGAAGAAACTATTTTTCACCAGGAATTACATGATTTACATCTGCAATACGTAAGCCGCTTATTTGTACATTATGTGTACAGTCAAACCAGAGCCGAAGATGCTTTATTTGGTCGTATCGATAAATCGGTGGTGAATTATGTATTGAATAACAAGCATGCTGCCTTAGAATTTGAAAAATTCTATCTGTGCGGACCTGAAGCGATGATTGATACGGTTTCAAATGTATTAAAAGAGAAAAACGTAAAAGATTCAGCTATTAAATTTGAATTGTTCACGGCTTCTGCTTTTGAAAACGAAATCCAGGATTTATCAGGGCATTCGAAAATTACCATTATGGTCGATGACGAAGAAACTTCGTTTGAAATGTCTCAAAAAGAAACTATTCTGGAGGCAGCCTTAAAACAAGGTATTGATGCTCCTTATTCTTGCCAAGGTGGAATTTGCAGCAGCTGTCTTTGCCGTGTAACAGAAGGAAGTGCCGAAATGAAGAAAAACTCCATCCTAACCGATAAAGAAATTGCCGATGGCTTAATCCTGAGCTGTCAGGCACACCCAACATCAGATACAATTTATGTAGATTTTGATGATGTGTAAATATTAAATTCCAATAAAGAAAACTTCTCTGTAAAGGGAAGTTTTTTTGTTTTAGGAAAGTTCTTATTTTATTATTATTTTAGTTAAATAATTTTAGAACAAAGTATATGAAAATAGAACATTATAAACTAGATATTGAAAAACCTTGTAATCAAGATTGGTCTTCAATGACAAAAACTAAAAATGGAAAATTTTGTTCTAATTGTTCTAAAACAGTAATTGATTTTACTTTGTTAACTGATAATGAAATTATTCAAATCATTGACAAAAAATCAGATATGATTTGTGGGCGTTTGAGCAAACAACAACTTAATAGACTTATAGAAACTAAGAAACAAACAAATAATTCAAAACTATTTAAAACACTAACAGGACTTGTTTTGTTTGGAACAACATTAAATTCATTTGCTAAAACCAATTGGTTTTCAAGACAATCTCCCAAAATAGAAATTGTGTCTAGATTAGATAAAAATTTAAATTTTCCAAATCAAGACAAACAAAATAAAAAATCTGTTTCAGATAGTTTAAATGTACTTCAAGGAAAAGTTATTGATAGTGAATCAAAAGAACCACTACCTGGTGTAATTGTATTTATTAAAAACACTACAATAACTACAACAACTGATTTAGATGGAAATTTCAAACTTACAATTCCTGATAATTTATTGACTAATAAAATTCACATAATCATCAATTATATAGGTTATGAAACAACCGAATCAATTATCTATAAAACCGAATTATCCAACTCTAAAAAAATATATTTAATTCAAGCACAACAGGCTTTACTTGGTGAAGTAATTGTTATAAAAAAGAAAAGATGGTGGCAATTCTGGAAAAATAAGCATTTAAAATAATTACTAAAAAATCACAAAAAAGCATTCCAAATAAACATGTTCTTTTGACGTTCGTTTTCTTCTTTGTCATCACCGTAACTAAACCAGTCTTTTGTTTTTTCTTCAATCAATGATTTTAAACCCGTGAAGTCATAGGTTTTTTTGGCTGTAACTGGGGTTATTTCTGCCGCATTGCTAAAACTAACATCTACTTTTGTAGCGATATAAGAAGTATATAATCTAGGAATGGTAAGCCCTAAAATCATACCCGGTAAACCATTGATAGAACAAGGCCCTCCGGAAATGGTAATATCATCTGTATAAAAGGCAAAAACATAGACATCATTCATAATTTTCCCAACGGCTTTCCGGCAATTGTATCCCGCTATCTCTCTGTTTTCGTTGGTAATTTTCCATTCAATTTTGGGAATACTATCTGCAATAACAAAATTAGTACCCGCCATTTGTTTTTGCATGTTCATTTTTCCTGTATTGAAGTCAAAATACCAGCTGTTTTCTTCATCTATTTCTTTATAATATTTTGGAACCCTGGTTTTTGGGCTCCATCTGTTGAATTTGAAAACACTTTTATTATTGGCAAAAGTATAGTCGAAATAGGATATTTTTAAATCAGAAAGATTCTCTTTCATCATTTCGTCCCAACTATCATTACTCATCGTTTTTTTAAGATTTGTACTCACTTCAAATTCAATAACCGCCTTATCCACAAACTGCTGTCCAAAAGTAGTTGTTGTAAAAATTAGCGCCGTAATTATATAATATAGTGTCTTCATCAATTTAAAATTATTTTTTAGTTCCACCACCATTTTTAAAATTCCAAGTAAAGCCTACCATCACATATCGTTTTAATCGGTCGTTTTGTTCTTGTGAGATGGTATTATTATAGGCATATCTTTGAATACCTATGTTTTGATTTAAAATATCTCGAATAAATAGATAGGCTGTAAATTCGTCATTTTTAAAAGTGCGCTGCAATCTTGCATTCCACAATTGATTCACTAAATTATCTTGAAAATCAACCGTTTTTTGTCTGGTATTTAAACTGTAATCTGTGGATAACTTCCATTTTTTAGCAAAATATACGCCTATATCTAAATCCAAGGTATTCGTATTAAACGATTTAATTTCACTATTTTGAGTCGTACTATTTCTATTGTATGAAAATCGATTACTCAAACTGATATCATATTGTTTTTGTTTCGACTTATTTAAATAAACAGAAAATCCTGCATTTAAATTCTCTGCTTTACCCATTTTGTCATTAATACTTAGAATCGACCTATTATAACCAAAAGAAGGACTAAAATCAGCTCTCACATCTATTTTTTTAATTTTAAATCCATATCCCATATAATAATTTCCAGAAAAATTTCCATTGGTATTAATAGGTTTTGAAGTGGTTTTAGCCGTTTCTGTGTCTATCACACTGCTATAAATAATAGCATTTGTTGTTGTACTAAAAGAAAGGCCTTGATAGATTTGTGTTTCGGATAGCATATCATAACTACTCTGACCTATGTTTATATTATTAGTAAATGATTGTTTTAAATCAGGATTACCTAAAGTTTGATTAAAAAAGTCCTGATTGTTTCTTAAAGGTTGTAATTGTTCCAATGTAGGTTGTCTAGTGTACCCTTGATAGTCAAAACGCAAATTACTATTGCTCTTATACCTGTAAGAGAAAGATGCTGCTGGAAAAAAGTTAGTATAACTCCGATTGTACTTCTTATCCATTGTTTTATCTAACAAATCAAAAGTGGTAAAACCAAAACCACTACCGATACTGTAATTAATTTTTTTGGCATTATAGCTCAATTTTAAATTAGGTCTGTGTGTAATAACATCTTGTTCAAATTGATTAGACAAAGCGCTTACTAATTGATCATATTTACCCGATGTATTAGAATAGTCATAGGTAAAATAATTGTTTTTACCTTTATCATAGTTTAATTGATAACCAAACTGTAAGGAAAGTTGTTTGGCAATAGGTTCTGAATAACTTAAACCAATGGATAAATTTTGATTGGATCTATCACCTATTTTATTTTGATTAACATCTACTTTAGAATCAAAATTTCCATCAACATAACTTTCGTTGGATGACTTTAAAAAATTATTATGGTTCAACTAATATTGATTCTCGTACACGATAAACATATGTATACCAATCATTTACATATATATCCAATCCATTATCTGTTTTCTTATCCGGTTCCTTCCATGAATAGTGATATTCAAATTCAACAAAAACAGGTTCTTTACCACAATCAATAGTAATAATAGCTGATA
>JALRGZ010000279.1 GCA_023253295.1 Flavobacterium sp. | reverse complement strand
CACTCCTTTAGATTTGTTTTCTAGAAAATGATATTTTTATAATAAGAGAAAAGCGTTTAAGTAAACTAATATTCACTCCGAGTAAAACTCATAGTTCGATTAAGACTTAAACACTTTCTTATCAAAAACTCAGATAGAAATTCGGGATCAGAGCCCATTATTAAGGAGTTGAGATAATGATAAGTTTCTCTTTAATCAACCTAAAGCAAATTTATGGAAAAAGTTATTATCGGAATTGATATTAGTAAATTAACATTAGATGTTTTTGTTAAGAAAGATTCCAAAACAGAGCATTGTCAAATTCAAAATAACAACAAAGCAATTAAAAAGTTTTTTAAGAGTTTTTATAATGATAAAAATACTATTGTTGCTATGGAAAACACTGGACGGTACAATTATGAACTATATGAAGTTTTAAGTAATATGAATATTTTAGTTTATGTTATTAATCCTCTTCATTTAAAAAAAAGTATGGGATTGTTAAGAGGAAAAAATGATCGAATTGATAGTCAAAGAATTTGTCTTTTTATCGAAAAAAACTATATGGACTTGATGCCTTGGACGGCTAAATCATTAGACATTCAAAAACTAAGTCTACTCAATAGTGAACGAAGACATCGCGTAAAAATAAAGACAGGATTATTAAAACAAATGAAGGATTTAAACTTTCTTAAAAATCATATTGACAAAGAAAGTATAAAACTTAACAAACAGCTCATTTTAGTACTAAACAAGCAAATTAAAGCTATTGAAAAAAAGATTTTAAACTTAATTGAATCCAATATTGAATTAAAAGATCAATATGAGAGAATCCAAACTGTTCCAGGTGTAGGAAAGATTCTTGCTGCTATGTTTATTATAAAAACTAATGGTTTTACAGAAATTAAATCTGCTAGAAAATTGGCTTGCTATTCAGGAGTAGTTCCTTTTGAGCATCGATCGGGATCTTCAGTATTTCACAAACCCAGAGTCTCTACAATGGCTGATAAGGAATTAAAAAAGATTTTACATTTAGCAGCTTTGAGTTCTATTCGATTAAAAAATGATCTTGCTATTTACTTTCAAAGAAAAGTGTTGGAAGGAAAAAATAAAATGTTGGTTTTAAATGCAATTAGAAATAAAATCATACACAGAGTTTATGCTTTAATTAAAAACAAATCTGTGTATGAAAATAATTTGCATTTGTCATAGAAATCGAACTGATGCTGTGTAAAGGTTGTTGAAACTAGATTCGTTACTTCGAGTGTTTTTTGCGTAATAAAATGAAGAAAAAAATGTATCGAGAACCGTTTTGTTTTCGTCACTTCGAGTGTTTTACGAAGTGTAACGGAGTAAAATGTATCTAGAAGTATTGTGCTTCAAAAGGTTCTCGATACTTCAAACTAATTTTTTACCAGCAAATCTTCTTTTGGAAATTTTAGTTGCGCTAATTGTGTGTCACGACCATAAAGATCATCATAAAAATGAAGCACATCATATTCATCAACCCAGGCCGTAAAATAAGCCAGATGGATAGGAATTTCGTTTTGTAACTCGCAATAGCTTTCCTCTTTTCTGTTCATTGCCCAGTCAATGCAATCGGCAGGCCAGTCAGGGTTGTCTTTCAAAATAGTATGCGCAAGTTCTCTTGATTTTTGCAAATTGATACAACCGTGACTGTACGCCCGATAATCCAAATCAAACAAAGCTTTAGAAGGGGTATCGTGCAGATAAATATCATTGCTGTTCGGGAAAAGGAATTTCACTAATCCCATGGAATTTTTAGGCCCGGGTCTTTGTCGAACATTACCGCCGTTCCATTCCATATCGCGGGATTCCAGATAATTTTTATCTCTGCTCATCCCACTTTTTATTTCGCTGTCAATAATACTTTGTGGCGCATACCAATACGGACTAAAAACAATAGTTTTCACACATCCGCTAAAAATCACGGTTTGCATTAAATCCTGTCCCACCACTACATTCGATTCAAGAACCCGCTGCCCTTTTTTTACATAATTCAGTTTAAACGCAGGAATATTGACCATGATATATTCTTCAGCCTTATCCAGTTCCGGATCAACCCAACGGCAACGTTCCATATTAAGCTTTATCTTTTTAATATAATCCTCAACAGGCAAATTCAATTGCTTAATTTGCTCAGGAGTAATAAAATAATTAGCATAATAGCCATATCGTTTTTTATAACGCAATACGGCGTTCATTAATTCATGATCATATAATCCACTTTTGGAATCCTTTTCTAAATCGCCCATGATATACAAACGATGCCTTATCTGGCTAATAGTACTACAACTATCATAAGGTTTGTAATGCTGTAGAGTCGAATCGAATGTTATAGTATTCCACGCACCATTTTTTTCTATTTCACGGTATTTTTTCAAGGCCGAACGCAATTTGTAATATTGACTGAACTGATATTTTTCAGCAACATCTAATACTTTTGGATTCTCCAGTAAGGCTTCCAGAAAATCATTATAATCCAAATCCTTTCCCTGTAAAAACCATCCCATTTTTTGAAGTTGAATCCTATCAAAATCGTCATACACATTTTGAACATAATACACATACAAACAACTCAGCAGGATCTCAGATTCATTATAGGAAAGTTGCAGCTTATTGACATTAGCATTAAAAATTCCGTCAATCAAATCCTGATAATCCATACAGGCATCAACAGCTTCTTCATCTAATGAATTTGTTTTGGAATATAATTGTGAAGCCTGAGAAAGTAATTTACAATCCGAATCAAACCAAATCGAATTGAATTTTCTGTTTTCGTACAAAACGGAAACCTTTGACTGGTATTCTTGCAGATTGACATATTTTTTAAAAAAAGCCTTTATAATCTGACTATTGATAAGTATTGGCGAATTAGAAACTTCTGGTTTGACAGCAACTGAAGTAGTTGTGTTCTCATTAGCTTTTAAAAGCTGAGAATATATTTTGAATGAAAAACCAAATAAAACGATTATAATGAATAAAGTAATTTTCTTCATAGTTTTATCTCTTTTCATAAAGATAAAATAATTATTTTTCAAAAATAAAAAAGAATTCATCTTTGCGCTTTTTTCATTAAATTAAATCAAAAATGATTTACTTTTACTCTTAACGAATACGAATTAAAAAAAGATTTCGTTAGTAAAAAATTTACATTTGTAGTAAAAAATTATTGTCTTCTTTATGAAAAAATACGCTTCAGCAATCTTTATCATTCCTGCTTTATTTTTCCTGTTTTCTAATTGCAATCAAAGCAAATCTGACACTAAAGAAGTCATCGCTCAAGATAGCATTATAGCCAAAAAAGACAGTGTAAAAAAAGAAGCTGTCAAAACCATTGACACCGCCGATTACAATCGTAGACTGATTGCTTTAGCCAATAAAGACACTACCGGAAGATGGCCTGCAAAAGCGCCTTATCCATTACCAGGAGCATTGTTACCTTATAACCGTATCATTGCCTATTATGGTAATTTATATTCGAAACGAATGGGCGTCTTAGGCGAATATCCTAAAGACGAAATGATTGAAAAATTACAAGCTGAAGTAGCCAAATGGAAAGCTGCCGATTCAACAGTAAATACCATTCCGGCCTTTCACTACATTGCTGTTTCTGCTCAAGGTGCTCCCGGAGCTGCAAATAGATACAATATGCGTATGCCTTTCAAACAAATTGATACCTTGTTGAATTGGGCAAAACCTATCAACGCCTTAGTATTTTTAGACATTCAGGTAGGACACAGTACCGTTAAAGAAGAAGTAAGCCAATTGACCGATTATCTGGCTTTACCTAATGTGCACTTAGGAATTGACCCTGAATTTTCTATGAAAACCGGTCATGTTCCCGGAAAAAAAATCGGAACCATGTCTGCCGACGATATTAATGATGCTATTGCTATTTTGGCAAAAATTGTTCGCGAAAAGAAATTAGCACCAAAAATATTAGTCGTACATCGTTTTACTCAAGGGATGGTGACCAATTACAAAGACATTAAAAAAGTTCCTGAAGTCCAAATTGTAATGGACATGGACGGTTTTGGCAGTCAGGTTTTAAAACGCTCTACTTATTTAAGATACATTTATAGAGAACCGGTACAGTTTACAGGCTTTAAATTATTTTATAAAAATGACAATTGGAACGACTGGAAAATGTACACTCCGGAGCAATTGTTACAATTTTCTCCAAAACCTAGTTACATTCAGTTTCAATAAACATTAAGCAGATTTTAAAATGAAAAAAGCGATATTGGTAAGCATTATTGGTCTTTTTCTTCTTTTTGGATGCCAAGAAAAAAAGAACAATTCAATTGAAAAAGAAGTCACTGCTACTTCTGATACTATTGCTGTTCCAAAAGAACAACCACAAGTAGTGGCTAACGATGCCGCTGCTATTTTAGCACGCAAAGAAGTGCCTATTTTATGCTACCATAATATCAAAGATTTTTCAGCTTCTGCCGGAGAAATGACCAAAACCTATACCGTAAAACCAGCTGCTTTTGCCGAACAAATGAAAGCCCTTTCCGATGCAGGTTACCAGAGTATTTTACCGGATCAGTTGTATGATTATTTAGTTTACAACAAAGCATTACCTGAAAAACCGGTCATGATTACCTTTGATGATACCAGAGGAGAACAATACAGCATTGGTGCAGCCGAAATGAAAAAATACAATTTCAAAGGAGTTTTCTTTGTGATGACGGTTTCAGTTAATCGTCCTAATTATCTTAGTTCAGAAGAAATTAAAGAACTATCCGATTCCGGAAATACGATTGCTGCTCATACCTGGGATCACCAAATGGTAACCAAATACTTCGGAGACGATTGGAATACCCAATTGGTAAAACCAAAAGCGAAACTCGAAGCCATCATTGGAAAACCTATCGAATACTTTGCTTATCCCTTCGGTTTATGGAATAAGGAAGCCATTCCGGAAATCAAAAAAAACGGTTACAAAATGGCTTACATTCTTGCCACCAAAAGAGATTCTATCGATCCTTTATTTACTGTGAGACGTATGATTGTATCAGGAAACTGGTCTACTGAACGCATGATGAAAGCTATGGAAACCAGCTTCACAAACTCAAAATAAAACTATCAGATAATTTCATTTTTAATTCCGTACAGAAAGCATTTTTTGTGATTTACATTATTATCAGTGCCTTATAAAGCATTTTTTTCTGATTTTCTTCTTTTAACAGCCTAAAAAACCACTACCTTTTGTTCTAATAGTTGAGAAATTTGAAAAAAAAATTGTTTTAAAATACTAATTCTCAAAAAACATATTAGCAAAAAACGAATGCTTCATAAATTACATTATTCATAGTAAAAATCAAATTACATATCTTTAAAATTAGTAAATTAGCCTAAAGACTGAAATTTTTACAATCAAAATTAGTTTTTATTAATTTTTCAATAATTAAAGATGGTAAATTTAACTCCGAAATTAGGCCCAAAGGGATGGGACGAAATGTTTTCTAAAGATGGCGTAAGAGATGCTTACAAACAAGTATTGCATACATTAGAAAGTTTAAATCTTGACAAACTGAATGTAAAACAGAAACAGGCTTCGGATATTTTTATGAACCAGGGAATTACATTCACGGTGTATAGTGATAATAACCAAGGTATTGAACGCATATTCCCTTTTGATATTATTCCCAGAATCATTACCAAAAACGAATGGATTGAAGTCGAAACTGGAATTGCACAACGATTAAAAGCATTAAACCTATTTCTTGAAGACATTTACAACGAACAATTAATTATTAAAGAAGGCATAATGCCCGCTTCATTAATTGCATCCTGTCCGCATTACATTCCGGAAGTTCATGGTATTAAGGTTCCACACGATATCCATGTTCATATAGCCGGAATAGATTTAATAAGAGGTGAAAAAGGGGAATTTTATGTATTGGAAGACAATTTGAGATGTCCCAGCGGTGTTAGTTATATGCTTGAAAACAGAGAAATAACCAAACGTATTTTTCCGGAAATGTTTCGTGCCAATAATGTAAGTATGGTGGCCAACTATCCGATGATTTTTCATAACATTTTAATTTCGCTTTCGCCAAGAAATATTTCTAATCCTAATGTAGTTTTACTAACGCCAGGGGTTTACAATTCGGCTTATTACGAACATACTTTCTTAGCCAGACAAATGGGAATTCCTCTGGTGGAAGGTCGAGATCTTGTAGTCAACAATCACAAAGTATACATGAAAACTACTTCAGGATTACAGCAAGTTGATGTTATTTACCGACGTTTGGACGACGAATATCTGGATCCATTAGTCTTTAAACCCGACAGTGCTTTGGGAGTTCCCGGACTCATAAGCGCTTACAAAATGGGAAATGTAGCCTTAGTAAATGCAGTAGGAAATGGTGTGGCTGATGACAAGGCTATTTATGCCTATGTGCCTCAAATGATTAAATATTATCTCAACGAAGAACCTATTTTAAAAAATGTTCCCACTTATCAAATGGAAAATCCGGAAGAAAGAGAATTGGTTTTTGCCGATATGGGAAATATGGTTATCAAAGAAACCAATCAAAGTGGTGGCTACGGGATGGTAATGGGAAATAAAGCCACTGATGAAGAACTGGAAAAAGCCAAAGAAGCAATATTAGAAAATCCACGAAACTTTATAGCGCAACCTATTATTCAATTAAGCACCGTTCCTTGTTACATTGATGGTGAATTAAAATTACGTCATGTTGATTTGCGTCCTTATGCTTTATGTGGTCCTAATGGAGTCAAAATAGTTCCTGGTGGATTGACTCGTGTAGCGCTTACAGAAGGTTCTTTAGTTGTAAACTCATCCCAAGGTGGCGGAAGTAAGGATACCTGGATTATGAAATAAATGCAGTCGAAATTGTTTTTTAAACTTTAAAAAAATAACTATGGAAGTAAATATGCTCAGTCGTGTAGCCGACGGAATGTTCTGGCTTAACCGATATATGGAAAGAACCGATGGGATGTTGCTTACCCTCAACACACTTTATATCATGTCTTTTGATCAGGAGACTAATGATTATCAAGGATACAAACCCTTATTAAAATATTATACCGATTTATCTCCCGAATACATCGCTGAATTTCAACATGATACTAACTTTGTATTGAAATATGTTATTTGCGACAGCAAAAACATTAACTCGGTTCGAAATCTAATTACCAGAGCCCGAGAAAATGCCAGAGGTTCGCAGGATAAAATTACCAAAGAACTTTGGGAACATATCAATTCGATGTATCATTATATCAATGCAGCCGACTTACCCAGCCGACTGGAAACTCCAGAAGCTATTACCATTTTGGCTAAACTCAAACAAGATTTTTTACTCTACAATGGTGTTTTTCATGTTACGATGCCTAGAGGACTTGGTTGGTGTTTTTCAAGCATAGGGAAACATATCGAAAGATGCCTACAAACCATTTCAATGACACAGTCTTATTATGCTCCTATCGAATATAATCTGGATGGGAAAGAAGACTTATTGTATTGGAGAAAATTATTATTATCCTTATCAGGCTACGAATTATACCTAAAAAGCTACAGCAATATCCCGCATAACAGAAAAGTAATCCAACATGTAATTTTCAATCCTGATTTTGCACATTCGGTGATATTTACATTAGGCTTGATTGAAACTTATTTGGGTTGTATTTTTAAAAATAATAATCTAATAGAGGCTCGCACGATGCGCAATCAATTTGGTCGACTAAAAAGTTATATCGAATACACCGATTATCACAATCTTAGTAACTATCAATTAGAACAAGTTCTTAAAAGCACTAAAGATCAATTGAATGAATTTTCGATGGATTTCTCTAAATTATTTTTTAAAAGAAATTTATAAGTCATATTTTCTGTTAAAAATGGTGAAACATAAAATTTTTTGTATGCATCATGACTTTTTAAATTTTTTTTATTTATTTTAAATATGTAACAATGTTGCTCATGATGGGTATTTTTAACCTCATAAATTATAAATTTAATTTGATTATTTAGATCAAAACAGAAATAAACAGAAATTGGATTAAACACGTAGTTTAAA
>JALRGZ010000197.1 GCA_023253295.1 Flavobacterium sp. | reverse complement strand
AAATCAAACGATCTCCTTCTTCTCCATATTTCCCCATTAAGGTTTCTGAATTTTCAAACGAAGGCGTTTCAATTGGTTGGAAACCAAATTTTTCAAAATTACTTTTTATAGTCTGAATAATATATTGACGTTTTGCCACCTCAGCAGGTGAAAAATCTCTTGTCCCTTTAGGAATACTTGGTTTTGATGCCATTTTTTTAATTGCAGGTTTAGATTGCTGATTTTAGATTTTCAAACCTAAAATCCTATTTAATTCAGGAAAATCTAATTTCTAATTTCTTAAATCTTAAATTCCGACTGCAAATATCTTATTTTTAAAATAAATAACTTGCCTTGAAAACAAACTTCTGTCAAAAATTGTATTTTCGTAACAAACTTGAATAATGAACAGTCTTTTAAAAGAAAATATAAAAATTGCTTTTGGTTCTATCAAAACCCAAATTCTTCGTACCACGCTAACCATATTAATTATAGCAATTGGTATCACAGCTTTGGTTGGAATCCTAACAGTGGTCTCCGCTTTGGAGAACACTATTTCCTCTGATTTTGCTTCTATGGGTGCCAACACTTTCAACATTAACCGATACGAAAACACGATTAGAAGACATGGAGGCGAACAACGCACTATCATTAATCCTGTTATTTCCTATCCTGAAGCAGTAACTTTTAAAAACAAATACAATTTCCCTTTAGCTCAAACTTCGCTTTCTTTCAAAGCCACTTCAACCGCTGAAGTAAAATTTGACACCGAAAAAACAGACCCTGAGATTTCTGTTTTAGGGGTTGATGAATATTTTGTTCCTAATTCAGGATTAGAAACCAGTGTTGGCCGCAACTTTAACAATTTCGACATTAGCAACAACAACTACGTTTGTGTAGTAGGTTCTGATTTTTTGAAAGGACTCCTAAAAGACGTAAACCCAATTAATAAAATCATTTCTATTCGCGGCGCCCGTTTTAAAGTAATTGGAGTTTTAAAAGAAAAAGGCTCCACCTTTGGCAACAGCCAGGATTTAAGAATTTTAATTCCTATTCAGGTAGCAAGGTCTTTATTTACTCAAGCCAACATCAATTACAGCGTAAGTGTAATGGTAACTAACAAAGAATTTTTAGACCACGCCATTGACAATGCCATTAGCACCATGCGAAGCATCCGCAAATTAAGTCCGACGAAAGAAAATAATTTTGCCGTAGTAAGAAGTGACGATTTGATTAACCGAATCTTAAGCATTACTCAATATTTAGGTTGGGCGTCTTGGGTAATTGGTATTATTACTATCCTAGGTTCCTCAATTGCTTTGATGAATATTATGATTGTATCAGTTACCGAACGTACTCGCGAAATTGGGGTCCGTAAAGCTCTAGGAGCCAAACGTTCCACTATTGCTATACAATTTTTTATAGAAACCTTATTAATTGGTCAAATAGGAGGATTAGCCGGGATTATTTTCGGAATCTTAATCGGTTTCGGAATTGCATCTGCCCTAAGCTTTGTATTTGTGATTCCTTGGCAGGCTATAATGGCTGCTTTCGCTACAAGCTTTGTGGTTGCTATTGTCTCTGGATTGTATCCTGCCATCAAAGCGGCTGTTTTAGACCCAATTGAGGCGTTGCGTTATGAGTAGATTTTAGAATGCAGATTACAGAAAGCAGAATTGAGAATGCAGTTTTAATAGAAAAATTAAAGAAATGAGATTACAAGATTTACTAGCTTACAAAAAATCATTCGAATTATCGATGTTAATCTTCAAAACTACCAAAACATTTCCCATCGAAGAGAAATATTCATTAACTGACCAAATCCGTCGTTCTTCTAGAAGTGTATCAGCCAACATTGCAGAAGCTTCCCGAAAAATAAGATACGAAAAACATTTTATATTAAAACTCACTGATTCTGATGCTGAGAATGCAGAAACCCAAGCTTGGTTAGAATATTCATTTGCTTGTGAATATATATCTGAAGAATTATTCTTGGAATTAACCGCAAAAAGTTTAGAGATTGGAAAGCTTATTAATTACATGATCAATAATCCCGAAAAATTCTCCTAAAAACAACTCTTCAATTTCTGAAGTCTAAATTTTACCTTTAAGCTTTCTCAATTCTTTATACCTTCTCAAATCTAACATCTGCATTCTAAATTCTCCCAAACGTCATCCTGTCATTACCATAAATATCTTTTCGTAATTCAACGTTCTTGAAATTCATTTTCTCAAGTAATGCAATCATTTCTTTTCCTAAATACTGATTGATTTCAAAAAACAATTGTCCGTTTGGAGCCAGATTTTTTTGAGCCAATTCGGCTATTTTTCGATAAAAAATCAATGCATCATCGTCTTCTACAAACAGCGCTAAATGCGGTTCGTAATCCAGAACATTTTTCTTGATTTCCTCTTTTTCCAAATTTCGAACATAAGGAGGATTCGATACAATAATATCAAACTCCTGCTCCAAATCAATTGTTTCGAGAATATTTTTATGAATAAAAGTAACATTTGCATCATTGATTTCCGCATTTTTTCGGGCAATAGCCAAAGCTTTTTCAGAAACATCAATAGCAAAAACCTGAGCATTCGGAATATTTTTAGCTAATGAAACAGCAATACATCCACTTCCTGTTCCGATATCCAAAATCTTTAAATCATTCAATTTTTCAATCTTTGAATTCTCAGCAATAATCCACTCCACCAACTCCTCAGTTTCCGGTCTTGGGATTAAAACATTTTCGTTCACTTCAAACTCTAATCCATAAAAATGAGTTTTACCCAACAAATACTGAACAGGAATTTCTTTTTTTAGTTCTTCCAAAATAGTTTCCCAATACTCCAAATCGGCATCCGAAAAAACCAAATCAGTTTGCAAAGCCAAATCAATTCGCTTCAATTGTTTTTGTTCTTCTAAAATCAAATAGAAAAAACTTTCTGCTTCGTCAACTCCATATATAGAAGAAAGTTCTTTAATAAATTGAGACCTGTATTGTTTGATTTGCATATTGGATTAAAATCAATGAGTTAAAGTAGAAATGTAGTTTTTTATTTATTTCAGATATAAATTTGAAAAACATTCTTTTTTGAAAAGCAAAAATAGGAATAGTTTATTGTTATTTTTAATGCTTTTAAAACTAAATCATAAACTCAAAAATAACTATTTTTGCCCCATGAAGATACATGAAAAATACCTAGTGCGTTGTATTGAATTGGCCCAAAACGGCCTTGGAATGACCTATCCAAATCCGATGGTGGGCAGTGTAATTGTTTATGAAAATCAAATTATAGGTGAAGGTTGGCACAAAAAAGCCGGAGAACCTCATGCTGAAGTGAATGCAGTAAATTCAGTTAAAGACAAATCTTTACTCGAAAAAGCAACCATTTATGTCAGCTTAGAACCTTGCAGTCATTTTGGAAAAACACCACCTTGCTGTGATTTAATTATTCAGCACCAAATTCCGAATGTAGTTATTGGAACTGTTGACCCTAACGAAAAAGTAGCCGGAAGAGGCATCAAAAGACTAATTGAAGCTGGAGCTAATGTTATTGTAGGTATTTTGGAAGCCGAATGTAACGAGCTCAATAAACGTTTTTTTACTTTTCATCAAAAACAACGCCCTTATATTATTTTAAAATGGGCCGAAAGCCAGAATGGTTTTATTGCTCCTGAAGAAAGAAATGAGCAAAAACCGGTCTGGATTAGCAATCCGTATTCCAGACAATTGGTTCATAAATGGAGAACCGAAGAACAGGCTATTTTGATAGGAACTCAAACTGCAATCGATGACAATCCTAAATTAGATGTCCGTGACTGGACAGGAAATTCTCCAATAAGAATCGTTTTAGACCGAAACAATCGCATTCCAAAAACACATCAGCTATTAGACAAAAAGCTAAAAACGATTGTTTTTTGCCAATCCAACTGCAATACCAACGAAGAAAATCTTACCTTTGAAGTAATTGATTTTAATCAAAATATAGCTCCCCAAATTGCACGAACGTTATTTAAACATCAAATTCAATCCGTAATAATCGAAGGAGGACGCCAAACATTACAAACTTTCATTGACGCTAATCTTTGGGACGAAGCAAGAATTTTTAAAGGACAAACAATCTTTAAAAACGGAACAAAATCACCTGTTATAAAACCAACTACAAACCAACCCCAGTTTATCCTCGACGATGAACTCATAATTTTTAAGAACCATGATTAACACTATCATTTTTGATTTTGGAGACATCTTCATTAACCTGGACAAAAAAGCCACAATGGATGGTTTTAAAAATTTAGGTCTGAAAGAATGGAATGAAGATTTAGACCAATTGAATATTCAATTTGAAAAAGGAAACATTTCAAGGAACGAATTCTTAGCTGGTTTTCAAAAACATATGCCAAATGCTTCTACCGAAGAAATCCTTGATGTATGGAATACCATTCTCGCCGATTTCCCTTTGTACCGATTGGAATTTTTACAAATGTTATCTCAAAAATACCGTTTGTTCTTATTAAGCAATACCGATTCGATTCACATCGAAACTTTCGAACAAAGAGTTGGCCCATCCTTCTATGGTGATTTTTACCAATGTTTCGAGAAAGTATATTTTTCATT
>JALRGZ010000179.1 GCA_023253295.1 Flavobacterium sp. | reverse complement strand
AGAATTGGCTAACAAACTCAATATAAGTATCAAAATACTAACAGGTTCAACTAAAACTTCAGAAAGAAAAATTATTCATGAGGAACTCGAAAATGGGAATTTACAAATTCTAATTGGAACCCATGCCCTGATAGAAGACAAGGTGAAATTCCACAATTTAGGATTAGCCATCATTGACGAGCAACACCGTTTTGGGGTAGAACAACGCTCCAAATTATGGAAAAAAAACCATATTCCACCACACGTTTTAGTCATGACTGCCACTCCTATTCCGCGAACCTTAGCCATGAGTTTGTATGGTGATTTGGATATTTCAGTTATTGACGAATTGCCTCCGGGACGAAAACCCATTCAAACCGTGCATCGTTATGATAGCAATCGATTAAAGATTTGGAAATTCATTCGGGATGAAATAGCCAAAGGACGCCAAATATACATTGTATATCCATTGATTCAGGAATCGGAAAAGATGGATTACAAAGATTTGATGGATGGTTACGAAAGTATTTCCCGTGATTTTCCGTTGCCTCAATATGCCATTTCTATTGTTCATGGCAAAATGAAACCAGCCGACAAAGATGCCGAAATGAAACGCTTTGCAGAAGGGAAAACCAATATTATGGTCGCTACTACTGTTATCGAAGTTGGCGTAAATGTCCCTAATGCTTCGGTGATGATTATCGAAAGCGCCGAGCGTTTTGGATTGTCTCAATTACACCAATTAAGAGGTCGCGTAGGACGTGGTGCCGAACAAAGTTATTGCATCCTGATAACAGATCACAAATTAAGTTCAGATAGTAAAACCCGCATGGAAACGATGGTTCGCACCAATGACGGATTTGAAATTGCCGAAGTGGATTTAAAATTAAGAGGCCCCGGAAACTTAATGGGAACCCAGCAAAGTGGTGTTTTAAATCTTCAAATTGCCGATATTGTCAAAGACCGAGAAATTCTTTCCCTCGCCAGAGCTCATGCCATGCAAATTATAAATTCGGATACGGGATTAAACAAACCGGAACACACCGTTTTGAAAGCAGTTTATATGGAATTAACCAAGAAAAAGAACATCTGGAATTATATCAGCTAGCCACAGCTTGGATTGATAATTTATTCTTAAACTTGATTTTTGTCTACATTTTATCCCTTAAATTTACTACAAAATTATTTTAGATGATTTCATACAACCCAAAAGACTGGATTACTTTTATCTTTCGCTTCCATAAAGCGGATACTTTTAGACAACTATTCCCTTTAATGCTGTTAATTGGATGTTATTCAGCAGCTATAGCTTATCTGGAACTAGAATATTGGGATCTTCCTGATGACAGCCATGTCAAAAACATTTCGATGATGCATGGCATGCTGGGTTTTGTCATTTCACTTTTGTTGGTTTTCAGAACCAATACCGCTTACGATCGCTGGTGGGAAGGACGTAAAGCCTGGGGTGCCTTAGTAAACAACAGCCGTAATCTGGCAATTAAACTCAATGCAATTATTGAAGAGGAAAAAGACAGGGCTTTTTTTAGAAAAATCATTCCTGTTTATGCCTCTATACTAAACAAACACCTCAAAAATGAGGAAACAGGCAAACAATTAGCGGAAGAAATTACTTTCTCCGTAGACCAACACACACACCGTCCCAATCAGGTAGCCAAAATGTTGTTTGTGAAAATTAACGAATTATACAAACAACAAAAGATTTCAGGCGACCAATTAATTGTTTTGAATAATGAAATTCAGTCTTTTACTGATATTTGCGGAATTTGCGAACGAATTAAAAACACTCCTATCCCCTATTCTTACAGTGCTTTTTTAAAAAAATTCATTTTCTTCTACGTAATGACTTTGCCTTTTGGCTATGTTTTCAACCTGGGTTATTTTGTTATTCCAGTTGTCATTTTTATCTTTTATGTTTTAGCGAGTCTGGAATTAATTGCCGAAGAAATAGAAGAACCTTTTGGGCATGATGCTAATGATTTACCAACTACAAAAATTGCCGAAAATATCAGAAAACATGTCGAAGAAATTATTTAAATGAACTCTTTTACATAAAATTTACGTTCATATCTAAAAAATCACTTTTTCAATTTATTGAAATATTATTTACAAAATACAAAAAATGCAACTTTTTTTTCAATTTATTAACACAAATACAGCGTATTAACTACAAAAAAACAGGTATAAAAAAGGTTATTTTTACACTTTATCGTTTTTAAAAATATTTTCATCGGATTTATTTTAAACACATTTTTTATCGAACAATATTTACAAAAGATTTTGAGCAAAACTATAATTAACAAAAGTCTTTCTGTCAAATATGAAAAAAATCCTACTGTCATTTTTAGCACTTGCTATTATTAGCTGTACTAATGAAACAACATCTTCTACTTCAGATGTTTCAACCTCTAATTCAATTACCGCAAAAGCTGCTGGAGGTTCAAAAGCTTCCCTATCTTCAACAAGTAATTTTTCAGATTACAACATTGCAGTTAACGTAAGTACTGATGGTTCTCAATGGACTTACACCATCACAAAAGCAAAATCTAACGCTAAAACTTTGAGTCACTTTATTATCAGTTTAGATAATTGTGGTGAAAACAGTGCTACTTTTAGTGATGTAATTTCTGCTTCAGTCAACGGTGTCCCTACCGATATTTCAACAACTGAAGGTTCCGGAACAGGATGTAATCCACAGGAAACAACAACAAATTTTATTAAATTCCCTTCATTTTCGGCAGCTGATTCCTGGACAATTGTTATTCAGTTTGACAGAGGATACGAAATTTTCAACGATAGCGCTGCATGGATTAAAGCTGGTTCTACATGTAATCAGGGAACAGTTCCGGCTCCCGGATGTCCAAAAGAAGTCCGTTGTACTTATTCACAGGGCTATTTCTTTGCTAATGGCGCTACTAACAATGGAGCTTCAGATCTATGGACTAACGGATTAACAATTGGAGGTATTACTTATACTCAGGCAGCAGGAATGAATTTATGGGATCTTAATAACGGTAAAGGAAAAGATATGGCTTTAAGCGCATTCTTCCAACTTGGTGCGGTTCGTTTAAGTGGTGCTGAGAGCGAGGTTGCTTCTTCTGCTACAATTATTGATTCTTATTTTAACGGTATCAATGTAACAGAAGCTTTTATCAGCGGAAAATTTGTTTTACCAGCTGAAGCAGGTGGTTATACTAAAGATCAAGTTAAAGCTGCCGGAAGTGCTATTGGTACTTTTATTGACGCTAACCACTGTCTATAATTTTCATTAAACCACACAAACCAAATATAATTTCCATTTTGAAAAGTCGTTTCATTTAAAATTTGAAGCGACTTTTTTTTAGTTTTTATTTTTTTCAAAATAAGAACTCTTACTTCAAAAAACAAAAAAAATTGTTTCTTTCTCCAAAGAGCAATCCTTATATTTGCAACCTTATTAAAATATTCAAATGAAAATATCATACAACTGGTTAAAACAATTCATTAAAACCGATTGGAATTCTGAACAAACAGCAGCTTTACTTACTGATTTAGGACTTGAAGTAGAAGTTGTTGAAAAATATCAATCTGTAAAAGGAGGATTAGAAGGTATTGTAGTAGGTCATGTTCTTACTTGTGAAAAACATCCTGATGCCGACAAATTAAAAGTAACTACCGTTGATTTAGGAAATGGAGCTCCAATACAGGTTGTATGTGGCGCAAGCAATGTTGCAGCGGGGCAAAAAGTACCTGTGGCAACTATTGGAACTGTTTTATATGATAAAGAAGGAAATTCATTTACTATAAAAAAAGGAAAAATTCGTGGACAGGAAAGTCATGGAATGATTTGTGCCGAAGACGAATTAGGTTTAGGTGATAGTCATGAGGGAATTATGGTATTAGATAATGACTTAGCTCCTGGGACTCCAGCAGCTAAAGTTTTTAAAATTGAAAACGACGAAGTTTTCGAAATTGGGTTAACTCCTAACCGTGCTGATGCAATGAGTCATTTAGGTACGGCCCGTGATTTAAGAGCCGGTTTGTTGCAAAATGGAGTTAGCGTTGAATTGATTACACCATCAGTAAGCAATTTTAGAGTAGACATGCGTACGCTGAAAATTGATGTTAATGTGGAAGCGCCTGCTTTAGCACCACGTTATTGCGGAGTAACCATTTCAGGAGTTAGCGTAAAACCTTCGCCTGCCTGGTTGCAAGATCGTTTGAAAGCTATTGGGATTAACCCAAAAAATAATATTGTGGATGTAACTAATTATGTTTTGCATGATTTGGGACAACCACTTCACGCCTTTGATGCCGCTAAAATCAATGGAAAAATACATGTAAAAACTGTTGAAGCCGGTACAAAATTCACCACCCTTGATGAAGTAGAAAGAAGCTTGCACGAAGAAGACTTAATGATTTGTGATGACAAAGGACCTTTGTGTATTGCCGGTGTTTTAGGTGGGAATAATTCAGGTGTATCTAATAACACTACTTCTATTTTCTTAGAAAGTGCTTATTTCAATCCTGTTAGCGTTAGAAAAACAGCTAAAAGACACCAAATCAGCACTGATGCTTCTTTTAGATTTGAAAGAGGAATTGACCCATCCATTACAGCTTATGCTTTAAAACGTGCAGCTTTATTAATTCAGGAAGTAGCAGGTGGACAAATTACCTCAGAAATTGTAGAAATCTACACTAAAAAAATTGAAGATTTTTCAGTGTTTTTGAATTTTGATAATGTAACTAAAATCATTGGGCAAAAAATCCCAAAAGACACTATCAAGCAAATCTTAGTTTCTTTAGACATTAAAGTAAACAGTGTTTCGGAAGCCGGTTTAGGATTGACCATTCCTGCTTACCGCGTAGATGTCCAAAGAGAAATTGATGTTATTGAAGAAATCCTAAGGGTTTATGGATACAATAAAATTGATTTTTCAAACAAATTAAATGCTACCGTATTCAACGCACCCAGAAACGAAGATTATAAATTGCAAAATATCGTAGGGAATCAATTGAACTCTCAAGGTTTCCACGAAATGATGGCTAATTCATTGACAACAGCTTCTTATGTTCAGCTTTCAGAAATGCTAAAAGAAGAACATAATGTAACCATGTTAAATCCTTTAAGTAATGATTTAGCGGCTATGCGTCAATCTTTATTGTTTTCAGGATTAGAAGCAATCGCTTACAATATTAATCGTAAAAACGCCGATTTAAGATTGTTTGAATTTGGTAAAACTTACCACAAATTCCTTTCTGGTTACGAAGAACACAAACATCTTACTTTGTTTTTGACAGGAAACAGAAATCAGGAAAACTGGACTAATCCTCAAAAACCTTCTGATTTCTTCTTATTTAAAGGTTATGTTGAGGGAATCTTTTCAAGATTAGGAATCACAAAAACACAAAATTCGCCTGTTAAATCAGATGTGTTTTCAGAAGGGATTGCTATTGGAACAGGCCACAATATTTTAGTTGAATTTGGTGTAGTAAAAAAATCAATTCTAAAACATTTTGGTATCAAACAAGAAGTTTTCTATGCTGATTTTAATTGGGAATTAGTATTAAAATCAATTCCTAACAAAATTAAATTCACTGAAATCACTAAATATCCTGAAGTTAGAAGAGATTTAGCTTTACTAATTGATCAAAATGTGAGCTACGATAGTATTTATGCTATTGCCAGACAAACAGAGAAAAGTTTACTAAAAAACATTAACCTTTTTGATGTTTACCAAGGTAAAAACCTTCCTGAAGGTAAAAAATCGTATGCTTTAAGTTTCATTTTACAAGATGATTCAAAAACACTTACAGATGCTCAAATTGACAAAATCATGAGCAAATTGCAAAAGAATTTTGAAACGGAACTTGGAGCCAGTTTGAGATAAGCATCAAAAATTTCCAAAATAAAAAACCCATTCGTCGAGGCGAATGGGTTTTTCGTTTCTAACAAAATATTAAATCAACTAATAACTACGACTTTGGTAACAAAACTGTATCTATCACATGAATTACCCCATTGGATTGATTAACATCAGTAATAGTAACTTCGGACACAGAACCATTTTCATCCGTAATATATAATTTATCTCCCTTCATCCAAGCGGTCAAAGTCCCACCACTAACCGTCTTTAAAGTAGCTTTCCCATTGCCATCTTTAATCGCTTTAGCAATATCCAAAGCATTCATTTTTCCGGCTACCACATGGTAAGTCAAAATGGTTTGCAAGCTTTTTAAATTTTCAGGTTTTAACAAAGTTTCCACGGTTCCGTCAGGCAACTTGCTAAAGGCCGCATTTGTTGGGGCAAAAACGGTGAATGGTCCTTTTCCTTGTAATGTTTCTACTAATCCTGCTGCTTTTACCGCTGCAACCAATGTAGTATGGTCTTTAGAATTAACAGCATTTTCGATAATGTTCTTAGTAGGATACATTGGAGCACCTCCTACCATTACCGTTTTTTGAGCATAAGAAGTTACTCCAAATACTGCGGTCAAAATTACTGCTGATATTAATTTTACAGTTTTCATAAATGTATATTTTTAAGTTATATAAAAACATTTACGACAACAGATTGATTTTGGTTTTAAAAATGACAAAAAATTATTCAATAAAAAAAGTGAGACTTCTAAAAGAAGATCTCACTTTCACATTCTTAGGGTTTGCTTCTATAAATTCTTAATCACAAATTCGCTTCTACGGTTTAATTCATGTTGCTCTTCTGTACAAGATTCACTTGGCACACATTTCACAATTTGAACCGTTTCACCATAACCTTTGGCAAAAATTCTTTTAGCCGGAATTCCCTGTTTGATAAAATAATCTCTGGTTGAATTCGCTCTTTTAGCAGATAATTCCAAGTTGTATTGAGCATTTCCACGATTATCGGTATGTGAACCTATTTCCACTACCATATCCGGATATTTTTTCATCAACTCAATTACTTTATTCAGGATAGGTTTTGATTCTTTTCGGATGTACCATAAATCGTAATCAAAGTAAATTGGATCAGTTTTAATTAACAATCTATCCTTATCGTCTTTTATGATATCTTTTTCAACTGCAACAATAGAAGCTATCTTTTCTTTCTTCTTAGCTTCCGCTTCAGCGATGGCTTTTTTAGCAGCTAATTCTTTTTCTATTTTAGCTTTTTCAGCTTTTATAGCCGCCTCTTTCTTTTGTTGGGCAATTAATAAAGTCGTTTCTTTTTTCTTTTGTTCAATGGCTGCTAATTCTTCTTTCTTAATCACTTCATTCGATTTTATGGCTAATGAAGCATCATTTACTTTCTTTCTGTCTTTGTATAACTTCAGAAATTTAGTTGCATCTGTATATTGATCTTTCGCTGCATAAACAACATAACTTTTTTCGCAATCTACAGTAAAAGAAAAACGTCCATCCGCTGAAGTCGTAACATTTTCAATTTCTTTTTTATTCACATCCTGCAAACTTACTTTAGCCTTATTCAATGGAAGTTTAGTATCTACATCCGTAATGATTCCGGAAATATACTGCATGCAATTTTCAACAACAAGAGGTTGTTTTTCATTGATTTCATAAATATCATCTCCTCCTTTTCCTCCTTTTCTATTGGAAGCAAAATACCCCTGTTTGGTATCTGAATCTATGAAAAAAGAAAAATCGTCATATCCTGAATTGATTGGCAAACCAACATTTAATGGTTTTGAAAAATCATCCTTCTTAATTTCAGAAACAAAAACGTCCATAAAACCAAATCCTTCATGACCATTAGAGGAAAAATATAATTTATTGTCTTTGGAAACGAATGGAAACTGTTCTTTTTTATCGGTATTGATTGTTGCCCCCAGGTTTTTAGGCGCTCCATAATCGGAACCTAAAATAGGCACACTATAAATATCAAATGAACCTAAAGAGCCAGGCATATCCGAAGCAAAATATAAGGTCTTTTCATCAGGACTCAAAGCGGGATGTTCCACCGAATAATTATCACTATTAAACGGTAAAGAAGTCACATTACGCCATTTCCCATCTATTAATTCGGCTTTATAGATTTTAAGCGTCGAAACCTTGCTGTCATTTTTAACTCTTACGCCATCATTAGAATTATTACGGGTAAAATACACCGTTTTTCCATTTTTTGTAAAAACAGCATTGGCTTCATGTAAAGGAGTCGCTAATTCAACAGCAAATTT
>JALRGZ010000149.1 GCA_023253295.1 Flavobacterium sp. | reverse complement strand
TCCATTAGTACCAGCTCCTTTTGCCGGACTGCCTGCCTGAAGAGTAAAATCATTGGATCCGGCATTGGTAAATTGAGGATTAACGGTAAGTCCTCCCGTTTCTTCTACTCCCGCAGCAAAAACAGAATAATTTACATCTGTACCCAGATAAGTGAAGGTATTGGCTTTACCATCCTGAAGCCACAGGTTATTTTTAAATATTTGTGGTCCCTGGCTTTGTGCAGTTGCTGTGAATCTCATGCTTACACCACTGCTAGTTGTTTTATAAACTATATTGTTTCTTACTTCATCATACCACGATTTATCCATAAGTATAGCGGTATTACTACAGTTATACAAAACGTTGTTGACATATCGGGCATCTCCTGTATGACCGGTATTGTAGTTTGCCGATTCAATACCTACTCCTACTCCTACTCCTATGTTTTCATAGAACCAGTTACGAACACATCGAGACTCATTAAAAAACAAACTGTGGCTATTATATGCTTCATTTCTGAACAACACATTACCGCTACCGTTTCTGTCGAACCAGATTCCATTTCCATTAAGTCCTGAAATATGGTTGAATGAATAAACATTGTCACCATCCACTTGCGTGCCACGTTCTTCGTAGGTTTCTGAACAAGCAATACCTATACCGGTACTGTTGATAAAAGTATTCTCAGTTACCAGATTGCGGTATGAGCGGGCATTCACCTTTACCATGTCTCCCGTTATGCTTTCAAATTTATTGTTGCGAATCGCATTATCTAAGGACTCCCTAAGTTGTATAACATTTGCGCAGCTTATATTTTTAAAACTGTTGTTTAATACAACATTTTTCGATCCCTTATTAAGGTTGATAACTTCAGCGGTCACAGTATAGCCCTCAAAACGAAACCCTTCTACCCAAATATAGTTTCTAGAGTCAAGGTTAAAACGTCCGCTAGAAAGAATTACCTGCCCTTCAGCTCCTACATCAGGTTTAAAAACAATCATTTGATTAGCAGTTCCAGAAACAGGTCTGATGTCTGTTGTTTCTGCATAAGTTCCGGCTTTAACAAAGACAACATCTCCGGCATTCACTCTTGTTGCTGCATACGAAATTGTTTTAAACGGTGCCGACTCAGAACCGCTTGCACCATCATTACCTGTGGGTGATACATAGTAATTTGTTGAAAAACTTGTTACCCAACATAAAAGCAGAATAATTGAAAAAACTAGTTTTCCATTTTTGAAAGATCGAAAAATCATCTTTCCGTTCTTTGAATAAAGTATATTCATCATTTATCTATTTAATTTATATTATAATCCAATATTAAAACCACTCATTTCCAGACACATACCGGCTTGTTCACTAATACCGATAGAGACAAACCAGTTATATCTTTCAATTGAAAATATTGTGTCTATCCAAAAGTGATTGTATAATCATTACGTAAACAAAAACAACTACGGTTCTCGGTTATTAGGGTTATGCCAGTAATTAGCACAACAAAAAAAAGATATCCTCATAATCAAAGCTTTTAATTTTTAGTTTTTAATTATTTTTCTTATTGTAAATTTATTCTGATCAGCTATTCTCACAAAATAAATACCCTTTACAAAATTAGTTATATCGACTGATTTACTTTTAGCACTTTCTGTTTCCTGAAACAATACTTGTCCTTTAGAATTTATAATACTGATCTCTACAGGAGAACCAGGTAATTCTGTTATATTAAGTATGTTGCTTACCGGATTTGGATAAACAAAAACATTATTTTCCGTATTGACATCAACATCACTTTCTGTATAAACAGATCCATTATTTTTCAAATTAAAACTTTGCTTATTGCCATTTTCCGAACAAATACCTGCTCTACCACCAATAACTTCAAGGTAATCGATATTTCCTAAACCATTCACATCTATGGCTTCAAGTCGCACAGTTTGTGTACCACTAGTTGTATTGGCATTTACAGAAATGGTATTCCAAGTTGTCCATGAACCTGTAGCAGGGAAATTAATATTCGACAGAACTGTAACACCGTTAATAATAAGTTTGGCTGCTCTGTCATTTGATGTAGCATATCTAAATGTAAACGTTTTTGAACCTGAGGATGAAAAATTTACCATCCAATTAATTCCATTTCCTGCAGCATTAGTTGTATTTGCAAAGCCACTTCCGGTAAATCCTGCATTGTTATTATCAATGGTTCCATCAACACTGCAAAAACCTGCTTCATTTTCCTGAATAGTTGTAATCACATCTTGACAATCGGTTGCATTTGCATTACTAAATTCAATATAATCAATATTTGCAAGTCCTTCGCTACTTGTAGCTTCCAATCTTACATCGGAAATTCCTGAACTAACATTAACATTCGTTGTAACTGTTCCCCATGTTGACCATGAACCTGTTGAAGGAAAACTAATGTTAGAAGCTACTATTATACCATTTACAATTAAATTTGCCGTCCTATTGCTTGTACTCGCATATCGGAATGTTATCTTATTACTTCCTGAATAGGAAAAGTTAACCATCCAATTGATTCCATTTCCAACACCAGAATCGGAATCAGCATATCCTGTCCCTGTATATCCTGCATTGCTACTTAAGATAGCGCCATCCACACCACAAAAACCAGTTTCGTTTTCCTGAATTACTACAGATGAACTGCAATTAGGTAAAGATTGACCTAGACCGGATGGTGCAGTACCGCTATTTGTTATTAGAAGTTTATCCAATTTGGCACCATCTTCTCGATATGCTATAGTTAGTGTATGGTTTCCTTCACTTAAATTGTATAAATTTATGTCATCCCATGTCCAACTAGTGGATGAAGTGATTCCATTCCAGTTTAACCAAGAACCACCATCTACTTGAACCCAAAAAGAATCATCGTTGGAATTTGGTGCTATTATTCTTGCCCAAATAGTATATGACCCCGGTATATTTAGATCAAAATTATAAGTGATTTGACCTGTTGAACCAGTTGGAGCACTTACTGAGCTATTGTTTCCGGATTGAATGGTAACGTAACTACCATTGGACGCTGTCGTATCTGTTACTTTATCCCATAGAGAACCTACAACACCACATTCTGCTTCAATAAAATAGTTTGTTGCTACATCATAAACGGTAGTTACACTGTAAGTCTTTGCTGTTCCATCTTCAGCAAAAACATTAATGTAATAAATATTATTACCGGTAGTAAGCTGCTTAGCACCATCTCCGCTAACTGTGGCTTTGTTATTGTTAGCAGTAGTGTTTAACGTTATATTTGTTGTATTTGGAGATAATAATACTGTGTAGTCTGTAACGTTAGGAGAAAAGGCTGGTGAGAGTATACCTGATGATACAGAAAGAGCACTAAGCGTAGCATCGTTACTGTACACATTTTGTACAACAGAATTTTCAAAATCTACCGTAATATTATCCATGAAATAATTACCTGAACCAGTTGCCGAACCTAAGACAAGTTGAAAAGCATTTAAGGCTTTTTCTTCAGTAGTAAGGTTCATCGTGGAAAACTGATGTGTAATTGTACCCCAAACATTGTCTGAAATAGATTGGCTTGCGGCAGGGTAACTTGTAAGACCTGTTCTGGTACCTATAGCTGCTCCAACATTCGTACCATCGCCGGCACTACGTATGGTCATTCTCATACCCGCACCTGTACTACCTGTTGTGGAACTTGCTCTCATATTAAAGATCACTTTATCACAATCCCCCAGTGTTTTGTCTTGAGGCAAGCGAATCTCAAATACAGGAAATGCGTTGTTACTACTTGTAGCATTTGGAATTCTGCGAACATTCAACACCTGACCTCTTGCAACACCTGTAGATTGTTCAGGAGCAGGGTCTGCCACCACCTCGGTCATGTATTCGTGACTTGTATTGAGTGTAAACAACGGATAAGAATCCCCCAAGTTATTGGAGTTAAAATCAACAACTACATTTGTTGGTTTATAAGTTACATTTAATCTCATCACTGTAACGGTGTATGTTCGTGATGGGTATTGAGATGTGACGTTAATATTAAAAGTGTTTACCCCTAAAGCAAGCTGCTTTGTACCACCACCTGTAACTGTTGTACCGGCATTTGCAATTGCATTTAGCTGAATC
>JALRGZ010000103.1 GCA_023253295.1 Flavobacterium sp. | reverse complement strand
AATTATATACTTCTTTTACAGGAAATTCAACTCGAAATATTTTCCAAAAACTAAAAGATATTTTTCAGTTAGAACAGGATGTTGAAGATTTGATTCTAAGAAAACGAAGCATTTTCAATGATGCATTTGATACGAAAGAAGATTTAGAATTATTGGTTGGAGTTCGCAATTTGATTGAAGATTTACATCAAAATGGAGTGCAGATGATTTTAGCATCTTCAGCTTCTAAAGTAACAATAGAACGCATATTTAATCGTTTTAAATTACATGATTATTTTACCCATAAAGTTAGTGGCGAAGATTTTCCAAAATCTAAACCCCATCCTGCTATTTTTGAGCACGCTGCAAGTTTGTCTATTGCGCCTAAAGAAAGCTGTGTAGTTATTGAAGATAGCACGAATGGTATTATTGCGGCAAAAGCGGCAGGGATTTTGTGTATAGGTTACAACAGTGAGCATTCGAAGAATCAGGATTTATCGCAGGCTGATAGTGTAGTGAATCATTTTAATGAGTTAAATTACTCAGTAGTTAGAGATATGGATTCTAAATTATGTAATAATTAACAGCTGACGTTAAGTAGAAATTGTAAATTTGAAATTAAAAAAATTGCAGTATTATGAAAAGAGTATTAATTGTTTTATCCCTTATCCTTTCACATTTAAGTGTAGATGCGCAGGTGAGAATTCCTGAAATGAGTCCAAAAGCTGTTGTGAAACAGGTAGTTGGTTTAACTGATGTTGAAATTGTGTATTCCAGACCATCTGCCAAAGGAAGATCTGTTTTAGGGAATTTGGTGCCTTTTGGACAATTATGGAGAACAGGTGCTAATGAAAATTCAATTATCTCTTTTAGTGACGATGTGGTAATTAATGGCAAAACCTTAAAGAAAGGAAAATACGCTTTATATACCATTCCAAATGTACAAGCCTGGGATGTGATTTTTTATACAGCCACCGATAATTGGGGTACACCTAAAGAATTTGATGAAGCTAAGGTCGCTTTGAAAGTAAATGTGAATGAAGAGGCGTTGACAAAACCAGTGGAAACTTTTACTTTAGGAATTAATAATTTGACTACTAATTCGGCTACTTTGGATATTTCTTGGGAGAACTCTTATGTTTCTTTAAAATTTGAAGTGCCTACTAATAAATTAGCAATTGCCAGTATCGACAAGACATTAGCCGGTCCTACACCAGAGCAGTATTATACAGCAGCACAATATTATTATCAATCAAGTGGAGATATAACTAAAGGCAGAGCTTATATCGATAAAGCGGTTGAATTATCAAAAGCAGTTCCTTTTTATTATTTAAGATTGAAATCGTTAATTCAGGCAAAACAAGGTGATAAAAAAGGAGCTATTGAAACAGCAAAATGGTCTATTTCGGCTTCAGAAGCTGCCGGTAACAAAGAATACGTTGAAATGAATAAAGCGAGTATTGAAGAATGGAGTAGATAATTAAATTAGCATTTTTTTACCTTTTGTAATCCAGAAATAAGGTCCAATTACAGGAATCATTAAAATTAGAATCCAATTTATTTAGAACCTTTAAATTGTTTATTTAAAATTAGAATAACACCTTTAAAAGTTGTGATAATTGACCAAAACGCTATAAATATTATTGTTAATATAATAACTGATTTCATATAGTTTTTGATTATTAATTGTAAATTTAAAAGATAGTTTAAAATAGGAAATATTTGAACACTATTGGGTAATATAATTTTAAAAAAAAAAGTAAGTCACTCTATATAGAGTAACTTACTTTTTTTTTATCTATTAATATTCCTTTTTGTTTTTAAAGACAGTTGTCTGTAATAATGAAGAAAGCACAATGGTCATCATCGCACCGATGAAATTCAGCCATAAATAGCCTAATTTTTCCTCTCCACTAGGATAGATGAAAATGGTAAAATAATAAATGATAAAAATGCTTAATTGAGTGATGAAAGCACTGTAGAAAATAGCTTTGGCTTTTACAAATTTGAAATAAAAACCAACCAGGAAAATCCCTAATACTGTTCCGTAAAAGATGGATCCTACAATGTTTACTAATTGGATAAGGTTTTCAAATAGTGTTCCTATACAGGCAAAAAGAATGGCTACAATTCCCCAGAAAAAGGTGAAAAATTTGGTTGCATTCAAATAATGTTTTTCCGTTTTTTCCTCTTTTACATTACGTTTGTAGATATCAATGGCTGTTGTAGAAGCTAAGGCATTTAGTCCTGAGGCTGTTGATGACATGGCTGCCGAAATGATTACAGCCAGTAATAAACCAATTAAACCTTTAGGTAAATAATGTAGGATAAAATGAAAGAAAACATAATCCTTGTCATTCGTTTCACTACTGCTATCTGCTTTGTGAATGATTTCTCTGGCTCGGTCTCTTAAATCTTTTTCTTTAGTAGAAATAGCAACCAATTCTTTTCTTAAAATAGGATTGTCGTAATCCTGATTCAATTGGTCTATATACAAAAGATTGATTACTTTTTTATCTTCCGAAAGCGTATCTAATTGGTTTTCTAAACTATGATATTCGTCTTTGTATTTTGTTTTTTCAATCATAGCTTTGTTATTAGGATTGAAATTCAAAGGAACTGGATTGAATTGAAAAAAAACAAAAACCATAACACCTGTCAACAATATGAAAAACTGCATTGGCACTTTTAATAATCCATTCATGATTAAACCCATTTGGCTTTCACGAACTGATTTTCCGGATAAATAACGACCTACTTGTGACTGATCGGTGCCAAAATAAGCTAAGGCTAAGAAAAAGCCACCTGTAATTCCACTCCAAAATGTATATTTTTCCTCAGGATCAGTTGAAAAATCTACAATATTCATTTTTCCATTGGCTCCGGCAATATGAAGAGCATTGCTAAAAGTCATATCATTGGGTAAAAAATGAAGAATGAGAAAAAAAGTGGTAAACATCCCTGACATGATCACAAACATCTGTTGTTTTTGGGTAACGTTTACGGCTTTAGTTCCACCAGAAACGGTATAAAAGATTACCAAAATTCCAATAATAATATTCATATAGGTTAGGTTCCAACCTAATAACGCTGATAAAATAATTGCAGGTGCGTATATAGTTAATCCTGTTCCGAGCCCTCTTTGCAATAAAAAAAGAATAGCGGCTAAAGAACGTGTTTTTAAGTCAAAACGTTTTTCTAAATATTCGTAGGCTGTAAAAACTTTGTATTTGTGGTAAATAGGTATAAAAGTCAAGCAGATAACAATCATAGCTATAGGTAGTCCAAAATAAAACTGGACAAAGCCCATACCATCGTGATAGGCTTGTCCTGGTGTAGAGAGAAAAGTAATAGCACTGGCCTGAGTGGCCATTACAGAAAGTCCTACCATATGCCAAGGGGTTTCATTACTTCCCAGAATGAATTCCTCAACGTTTTTACTTCCTTTGGTTTTCCATGCCCCATAAATAACTATGAATAGCAAGGTTATAATAAGTACAATCCAGTCAAATAATTGCATGGTCTAAGAGTATAATTTCATTATTAAATAAAAAAACAAGACATAAGCCACATTGGCAATCAGTACCCAGGTGTAATCTGTTTTCCACTTTTTTTCTTTTTTAAAGTCCATTATGATGTCTTTTAAGGTTGTGTTTCAATGGTTTCAGGAGTTTTTAACGCAATCATATTGGCTAATAATCGATAAGCCCCAGAAACGCCTTCAGGTAATTCTCTAAATAAACTTAAACCGGTATAGATATATTGTCCTTTACCATAGGAAGCAACTAATAAAGCGCCTTTTTTAGGACTTTCTCCTTTATCATGCGAAGATAGTATAGGAGTAAAGGCAGCATCAAACACATTAGGATAATACAAACCTTGCTCTTGGGTCCAACCTTTAAAATCTTTTTGAGTGATTTGATTTGGATAGTTTAAAATAGGATGTTCAGGTGTTAAAAATTCTACTGTAGCATTTTCGTCTGTAACTCTATCATTGGAAAGTGTTAGGGGATAAGGAGCAATGTTAGCAGGAATTGTTCGGTCTGGGGTATTGTATTGCACAATTAATGTTTTACCTCTTTTAACGAATTCTAATAATAAATGTTGTCTCGTTTTTAAAAAAGGGAGTGTATTGTAAGCGCGTATTCCAGTAATAATTACATCAAAATTGTTCAGATAACGCGTATTGATTTCTTCGGGAGTAATAAGCGTTACTTTGTAGCCCATTTGGCTTAAACATTCGGGAACATTATCTCCTGCTCCCATGATGTAGCCGATTCTTTCATTAGTAGTTATTAAATCTAATTTTTTAAATTTTGCTTCTGATGGAAGAAGTACTTGTTGCTTGCTGATATGATCATAATTGATCATAATTTGTTCTTTGTCTTGTTTTTTGTTGTTATCCAATAGAACAATGCTTTTAGCTGTAATTTCAGAAGCTTCTTTAGGTGGCGTTACATCAAAATAAAAGGTTTTTTCATTGTCTTTCTGATCTAAGCTAAAAGGAATATAAGGAGGAAACACATTCCAGTTGTCTCCTAATTCCAGCATAAGTTCTCCTTTGATATTGTCTTTTCCAGCCTTAACTATAACAGCCATTTTCTTTTTATTACCATCATTAAAAAACGAAATTTGGTCTATAATTTTGGAGCTTACTTCGGGTACTACATCAAGGAAGTTGTACATTTCCCCCTTCACTTTATCATTAAATTTGTAAACAACAACGCGTTCAAAAGGAATGCTTATACCGTTGATTGTAATGTTGAATTCCAGCTTCACATCTCTAATGATATCAGCAATTCCAATAGTTTTTTGATCGCTAACCTGATACATTCCCGTTGTTGGTTTTTCTTTTAACCAATTCGGTTGGCTGTAAGACATGTTTTCGGGTAATTGGATGTTTACAGATAGATTTTGAGTGTTATTGAATTCTAAAGCTTTGTTGATATCTGTATTGTTTTTGTCCGGAAAGCTGGTGATGCTTTTGAGTTCCATTGGAATAGCACTTCTATTAATAGCTTCAATTTTGATTTTGACAGTACTGCCGGGAGTAGCTTGGTCTTCTGAGGCAACGGCTTCCAAATATAATCCTGCACAACTGGCAATGATATTTTTTATTTCGTTTAATTTGATAGGTTTCCAATGGTTTTCATCTAGTGCTTCAATCATTTGATATGTTTTAATTAAAGCAGGAATTGAAGCAGAAGGATTAGAGTAATTAAATCGTTCCTGAATGTTAGTAATTGCTTTTCCAATGGCTTTTCCGCCTTCAATACGATTCCAGCTCGTATCAATACCTTCAAAAATATTGGTTTTGTCTTTTAGAGGCTCACCATTAATTAATTCTAAGTATTCTTTGTCCTGACCACGACTTCCAGTACTACCAAAACCTTGTGATTTGTGACAACTTCTGCTTAAAGCGGCAATTTCCTGATTAGATAGACCTAAATCAGAGTAATAAACACCTGTTTCCAGAGTTGAAAAATTGGATTTATCGGCTGAATCAAATTTTTCCTGACTACCGTAAAACCAAACCGATGGATTAAAGAAAACACGTTTGCATTGCCATGGAGTGTACCATTGTAATTGTTCAGGAAAACGCTCTGTATTATTGGATAAATCAAAAGCTTCCACACTTAGCATGGCCGAAGCAGTATGATGTCCGTGAGTAGTGCCAGGAGAACGATGGTCAAAACGATTAATAATCACATCAGGTTGGAATTTTCGAATGGTCCAAACCACATCAGCCAAAACTTTTTCTTTGTCCCAAATTTCAAAAGTTTCCTCCGGATTTTTAGAAAAACCAAAATCATTAGCGCGACTAAAAAATTGTTCGCCACCATCTATTTTACGTGCTTCTATTAATTCCTGAGTGCGAATCACTCCTAATAATTCTCTTAATTCAGGACCAATTAAATTTTGTCCACCGTCACCACGAGTTAAGGAAAGATAAGCAGTTCGAGCCATTTTTTCATTCGAAAAATAGGATATCAATCGGGTATTTTCGTCATCCGGATGTGCAGCGATATAGAGTACACTACCGAGGAAATTTAATTTCTGAATTTGATTATAAATTTCAGCAGCATTCGGTTTTTGAGGTTTTTGTGCGTAACTGTGTTGAAATAATAAGAAGAAAGTAAAAATAAAAAGAGTACTTTTTTTGAGCATTTGGTTATGATTTAATGGCAATAGATTCAAATGTAGTAATTATTTTTTAGAATAAGATTATTCGTATTTACTTCATAAAACAACAAAAACTACTCCGAAAAGTAGTTTTGCTGTAAATATTTATTGATTTTTTTAGATTTTAACCTTGATAACGATTTTTTTAATCTTTCCGTTGCTAATCATCGCTGCATGAACATCGGTAGGGAAAAGGATGGTGAATTGTCCCGGATTCAATTCAAAAAACATATCCGGTTGATCAAAAAAGAAACGAACGTCTTTCTCATCACTATAATCACCGTTAGGGCTTAGGCATTTTTCAAGAGGTTTCCATGCGTAGGTTTCCGGTCCGGATACACATACCTGAATATCAATATTCTTTTCGTGACATTCAAAGTGAACTAAACTTTGCTCTTTGGAATTCCCGTTTCCGGAGTTAACGATAATTTTTAAATCATCAGTGTATTGGGTAACGCCATCGGCTAAATTAGCCAAGTCGTTTTCGTTTAAAAATTGGAATGCTTTTTCAAAAGCAGGGTGTAAACCGTAATATTTAGCAGCATTGTTTAATGAATCTACAATCATTTTGAAGTTGTTTTAGTTTTAAGTGTCAATTAATTTGAGGTTTTAGTAATAAAAATAAAAATGCATTTTTAAATTTATTAGCTGGGAGTAAAACTATACAAAAAGTTTTTTTTAAACGAATTCTGAGTTGGATTTTTCATCAAATGAAATTTCAAAATGGCAGAAGCATAATAATTAGTCTTTTTTTAAGCGTGTTTCTTATATTTGTTGGTATAGCATTCTAGTTTTAAATTCAAAAAGATGATTATAACTTTTAGAAAAATATCCGCATTTTCCTTTTTATTGATGTTCTTTTCTTGTCAATCCCAAATTACTGTGGTAAAAAGTAATCAGGAAAAAAGGATAGAGCTTAACGATACGACTTTTGTTAACTTAAAAGATTACAGTTCTGATTTTGTTTACGATATGAAATATGCTACCGAAGATAATTTTTTGAAAGCCAAAGTATACGATTGTGCCGAATGTTATTTACGTTATAAAACGGTGCAAGCGTTAATTAAGGCAAATGAAGTTTTTATGAAAGAAGGTTTGCGAATTAAATTGTACGATTGTTACCGTCCGCTCGATATTCAAAAGAGGATGTGGACTATAGTTTCTAATCCGGAATACGTAGCCGATCCAGCCAAAGGTTCGATACACAATAGAGGAGGAGCAGTGGATATTACTTTGGTAAAAAAATCCGGAAAAGAGCTAAAAATGGGAACGCCTTTTGATTTCTTTGGTCCGGAAGCGAGTCATAACTTTGAGAATTTGTCTCAAAAAGTAAAAGACAACCGTGCTTTATTGAAAAAAGTGATGACGGAAAACGGTTTTAATTCTTTCGATTCCGAATGGTGGCATTACAACCTAAAATCCGGATTAAAAGATAAATTGTCCAATGAAAAATGGGATTGTAAGTAAAGAATGTTTTCTCGACTTTATTCTCCTATTGAAATCGAAAATTCAACGATTCCAAAAAAATAAATATAAATTTGAGTTAGAGAGGGTAGACGGTTTAAGTTTTGATTGGATTTTAGAATTAATTTTTTTTGAGTTCAGCTATTAATTTGTCAATTTCAAAATCAATTTCATCTAAAGAGATTTGATTGTTTCTCCCAATTTCATATAAATTGTTACATATAGAAACTAATTTTCCCATATTAGAATTTTCGTTTGGACTCCAAGTTTCTCCTATTCTGATTTCTGATTTATTATCTGTTGTGATGAAATAATAGGTGTGTCCGTCTGTTTTGAAAACTTCATTTTCACAGTTTTTGGTTTGTTTGGCTAAAAGTTGAAATAAAATACCAATTTTTCGATATAGTTGTTTTTTGATTTCTTTTTTATGAATCTCAAATTTTACTTTTTCTTTGTTTTTTGCCCGCCAATAGCTTTCTGATGGAGTAATTGAAACGATTAAAAATTTGTTGTTTTCTTTTTCAACGGAAAAAGCATATTCTTTGGAAAACGAAGGGACAACAAAGAATCTAGCATATGGAATTTCGTTCAATTCATTATAGAATAGTTTGTTTAAATTAGAATAATAAATATCTAAACTATTCTTGTTGTTAAATGTAACAGGTTCTAAGTGTTTTGTTTGTCCGAAACTTACAAGATTGTGAAAAGTAAAAATTATGAAAATAAATTTTTTAATCATTTGGTATAATAATGTTTTAAGTTATGAAGTATGATTAAAAAGGTAGGTAAAACTTTAAATAATCTTCTTTATCACTCTCAATTTATGAGTATGCCTGTTGGTTTCACCATTAAAAATACCTAAATGGTCAATACGATCAATACGAACTTTTCCACTCGCATGGATAATGTAATTGTTTTCCATGATAATCCCCACATGGATGATATTTCCTTCTTCATTATCAAAAAAAGCCAAATCACCAGGCTCACTTTCTTCAATAAAACTTAAGGCTTCTCCCTGAGTGGCTTGTTGTGAAGCATCTCTCAGGAGTTTGTAGCCATTCAATTTATATACCATTTGGGTAAAGCCGGAGCAGTCGATTCCAAAAGGTGTTTTTCCGCCCCATAAATAAGGGGCGTTCAGGTACATGTAAGCGGTATTAATGAGGTGTTTTTTGTCTTTGATGCCGTTTACTCTGGTGCCTTCAAATTCGTAATTTTGTGTGTTGATTTCGTTATTATTCAAAAAAGATAACGTAGCTCCAAGCGGAATAGGAATTAACAGATTATTAGGTGCTGTAATGTATTCGATTAAATCAGCATTCAGGATAATAGTTTCCTTCGATAATTGTTCGTAATTCGCCTCCGAAATCAGCTGGTATTGTTTCGAATCCACCCAACCTTCATAATTGTCGTATTGCAATCGGATACGGGACCACTGATTGCGTTTTTCCAAAATTTTGAAGTGTTCGCCAAATAAAACCTGAGAAACAATTTCGCTTTTGTCACTCGGTTCCAATCGAAGGGGGATGATGGCTAAATTACAGATTCCGAACATTAATTCTATTTTTTAGATTCTTTCAATAACAATTGCTGAAGCGCCTCCACCACCATTACAAATGGCAGCAGCTCCTATTTTGGCATCATTTTGTTCTAAAATATGCAGCAAACTTACCAAGATTCTGGCTCCTGAACAACCCAGCGGATGTCCAAGGGAAACAGCTCCACCGTTTACGTTTACTTTTGCGCTATCCAAACCTAGGATTTTAATATTGGCTACGCCTACAACAGAAAAAGCTTCATTGAATTCAAAAAAATCTACATCGTTTATGGTGATACCTGCTTTGTCTAAGGCTTTTGGTAAAGCTTTAGCGGGACTGGTGGTAAACCATTTTGGTTCCTGAGCCGCATCGGCATAGGATTTTATATAAGCTAAAGGTTTTAATTGTAATTCGGCTGCTTTTTCCTCACTCATTAGGATTAAGGCTGCTGCTCCGTCATTGATGGTTGAAGCATTCGCGGCAGTAACCGTTCCGTCTTTCGTAAAAACAGCGTTTAAAGAAGGGATTTTGTCTAATTTAACATTAGTATATTCTTCGTCTTTGGCAATGATTATTGGTTCGCCACGACGTTGTGGAACTTCTACAGCTACCACTTCGGCATCAAATTTACCCAATTCCCAAGCCTGAGCCGAACGACGATATGATTCTATAGCGTAATTATCCTGTTCTTCACGGCTAATGTTGTATTCTTGGGCACAAAGGTCGGCATAGACACCCATCGCCTGATTGTCGTATGCGTCAACTAATCCATCTCTTTGCATGCCATCAACCAGAGTAGTAGGGCCAAATTTAGTTCCGCTACGCAAATGAGTATAATGCGGAATCAAACTCATGTTTTCCATTCCTCCTGCAATAACCACTTGGGCATCGCCAGTTTGAATAGCCTGAGCTGCCATCATTACAGCTTTCATTCCTGAAGCACAAACTTTATTAATAGTAGTACACGGTACCGTGTTTTTCAAACCTGCAAAAAGGGCTGCCTGACGTGCCGGAGCTTGTCCTACACCCGCCTGTATCACATTACCCATTAGTACTTCGTCTATCAGGGCAGGGTCCAGATTAATTTTGTCCATTGCGCCTTTGATGGCTGTAGCACCCAGTTGTGGTGCCGATACATTGGCTAATCCTCCCATAAAACTTCCGATAGGGGTTCTAACGGCAGCAACGATAACTACTTTTTTGCTCATTTTTTTATTTTGGTTTGAATGTATAGTTGTAGCAAATTTAGTCTTTTTTGTATAAAATTTATATTTTCGGGTATTGATTCTGTTTTTAGAAAAAAACTTTAAAAAATATTGTTTTGTATCTAATTGAAAGCTAGTGTTTTTGAAAAAAAATGCAAAAAAAAATAAAAAAAAGCGCCAAAATAGTTGTGAGAAACGAGATGATGTTCTACATTTGCAACCGCAAAACGAGACACGTTCTTTGAGCTTGGAGAGGTGCCAGAGTGGTAATGGAGCAGATTGCTAATCTGTCGACGGGTAACCGTCGCCAGGGTTCGAGTCCCTGTCTCTCCGCAGTGATCCTTGTAAGTCATCAGATTTGCAAGGATTTTTTTGCTTTTCGATTTAAGGAGCTTACGACCTATAAATACTTTTGAATCAAACGTTTAGTAGCTAGAATACCTTCATTAGTACTTAATTTAGGAGCTTCATCACTTCCCATCATTTGTGCAAATCCACCCTCGTATTCTATCGCGATATAGCCTTCAAAAGCAGCTGTTTTAATCAAATTCATCATGCGTCCAAAATCCGTATGGATTTCCTCACCTTCGGCATTAAATGCTATAGCTTTTGCACTTATTCCTTTAGCGTAGGGAAGCATTTCTTCGACCCCTTGATATTTGTCGTATTGCTTAATGCATTCCGAGGTATTGAATCGCTGTCCTTCTTCTTTTGGACCCCTTTCGATGCAGAAATTTCCAGTTCCAAAATCAGGGAGGGTGCCTAAATTCGGATGATTGATAGCTTTCATGAGTTCAACTACCCATTGTGCATCAGAGGTATAGCCTCCATGATTTTCAATGACGAGATCAAGATCCATTGCACTTCCATACTCCAAAAGTTTTCCTAAACTCTCTATACTAATTTCTTTGGCCTCTGAAGCATTCAATCCTTCAGACCCTAGATTTGCTCGTATGGCTTTACATCCAATAGACTTTGCTACGTCCATCCACTCTTTATGTCCTTCTATGGCCAGAGTTCTTTCTTCTTTATTGTTCGCGCAAAGACTTGTGGATTTTCCTGTTTGAAAATCTAATAAATCAACCAGCATAAGGGTGTTTTCCAAACCGTAATCTGATGTTTTTTGCAGGATTTCTTTTATAAATTGAGGGTCTTTTCT
>JALRGZ010000298.1 GCA_023253295.1 Flavobacterium sp. | reverse complement strand
GTGGTGGAGCAGGATTAATTATTCAGGAAGCAACGGCTGTATCGCCTGAAGGAAGAATTTCACCCGAAGATTTAGGAATCTGGAAAGACGAGCATATTGAAAAGTTGAAAACCATTACTGCTTTTATCAAAAGTCAAAATGCTGTTCCCGGAATTCAGTTGGCACATGCAGGACGTAAGGCCAGTGTTACTTCGCCTTGGAAAGGCAATAAAAAACTGGATACTTCACAAGGCGGCTGGCAAACAGTGGCGCCATCTGCAATACCTTATCACGATTCAGAACCTTTTCTTCCGGAAGCTTTAGACAGAAACGGAATTCAAAAAGTAATTGTTGATTTTAAAGCCGCAACTAAGAGAGCTGTTGAAGCAGGTTATGAAGTTTTAGAAATTCATGCTGCCCATGGTTATTTGTTACATCAGTTTTTGTCTCCATTGTCTAATTTCAGAACTGACGAATATGGTGGTAGTTTTGAGAATAGAATTCGAATAGTGCTGGAAATTCTTGCAGCTGTACAAGCAGAATGGCCGGAGAATTTACCTTTATTTGTGCGGATTTCTGCAACAGATTGGGCTGATGGTGGTTGGGATATAGAACAATCTGTACAACTTTCAAGAATCCTAAAAGAAAAAGGAGTGGATTTAATTGATGTGTCTTCAGGAGGTGCGGTGTCGCATCAAAAAATTCAATTAGAACCGGGTTATCAGGTTTCTTTTGCTGAAAAAATAAAAAAAGAAACAGGGATTTTAACGGGAGCAGTAGGTTTGATCACAACCGGACAACAGGCAGAGGCAATCTTGCAAAATGAACAAGCAGATTTTGTTCTTTTTGCTCGTGAATCCCTTCGTAATCCTAATTTAGGATTGGATTTTGCAAAAGCATTAGCTACAGAAGTCGATTGGCCTAAACAATATGAAAGAGCAAAATAAATTTCTATTTCGAACAAATCAAAAATCTAATATAAAAGATATGAAAAAAATAAAAGCGGCTTTACTTTCTTATGGGATGTCGGGGAAAGTATTTCAAGCACCCTTTTTAGAATTACATCCGGGATTTGAATTAGTAGGTTCTTGGGAAAGAAGCAAAAAATTAATTCAGGAAGATTACCCGAATGTAAAGAGTTATGTTACAATTGATGAAGTTTTAGCCGATGATGTAGATTTAGTTGTAGTCAATACGCCCATTGATACGCATTTTGAATATGCTAAAAGAGTTTTAGAAGCCGGTAAGCATGCTATTGTTGAAAAAGCTTTTACATCAACTTTGGCGGAAGCCGAAGAATTAGCAGTTTTAGCAAAAGCACAAGGAGTAAAATTAGCCGTTTTCCAAAACAGAAGATGGGATAGTGATTTAAAAACCGTTCGTCAAGTTTTAAAAGACGGCGTTCTGGGGGAAATCGTAGAAGCCGAATTCCATTTTGACCGTTATAATCCGCTTTTAAGTCCAAAACTACACAAGGAAACAGTGAATTCAGGTTCAGGAATTTTGAAAGATTTAGGGCCACATATCATTGATCAGGCTTTGTATTTATTTGGTTTTCCAGAAGCTGTTTTTGCGGATATTCGTATTACCCGAGCCAATTCTGTAGTAGATGACTGGGTTGATATTTTATTGTATTATCCTGATTTCAGAGTACGTTTAAAAGCGAGTTTCTTCGTGCGTGAACCGAATCCGGCTTATGTGATTCACGGTAAAAATGGTTCTTTTTTAAAACATAGAGGTGATATTCAGGAAGATGAATTAAAACTGATGAAGAAACCAAATTTAACTACTTGGGGAACGGAACCTTTGGAAAAAGAAGGTTTTCTGCATACCGAGGTTGCCGATAAAATTATTCATGGAAAAATACCAACACTTCAAGGAAATTATTATGAATTTTTTGATGGTGTTTACAATTCCATAATTAGTGACACTCCAGAACCAGTTACCGCTCAGGATGGTGTTAATGTAATGCGAATTATCGATGCTGTCATCCAAAGCAATCTGGAAAAAAAAGTAATTGAATTGTAAAATATTTTTTAAAGGTAAATGGACCGCAAATTCGCAGATGAAAAACAAATCTATGAATTTGCGGTTTTTTGTTTAAGCTTTACGTTGTGTTTTTATTAGAAATGTATCGGTTTTATTAATAATACTTTCTTAATTACTAAATCTTATTTGTTAAACTTAATAAATGATAACGATGTAATATTAGTTTCCAGATGGAACAGTAGTAATCAACTAGATTCCTTTTCGTATTTTTGCAACTTCAATTCCTAAAATACATAGCCTTTGTTACGATTAAACTTTATAGGAAGCTTTAGAGCGCAAGGAAAGATTAAAAAGAGTTTTCGAAATGCGAAAATATCTTATTTAAATAGAGTTCGCCTTGCCGTAGCATCTTTTTATTTCGGTATGGGTTTGTGTTTTGCAACTTGGGCGAGTAGAATTCCGGATATTAGAGTTGCATTGCATCTAAGTGATGCCGATTTAGGTTCTATTTTATTTGCACTGCCTGTAGGGCAATTAACCATGATGGCTTTTTCGGGAAAATTAGTCACCCGTTATGGCAGTCATCGTCTGGTAGTTTTATCATTGAGTATGTATGCCTTTTGTTTAACTAATTTAGGTTTGGCAACTAATGCTTGGCAACTCGCATTAGGTTTGTATGTGTTTGGAATTTTTGGAAACATGAACAATATTGCTGTAAATACTCAGGGGGTTTATACGGAACAACTTTTTAAAAAAACCATTATGGCTTCTTTTCACGGAGTGTGGAGTTTTGCCGGATTTACAGGTGCTTTGGTAGGATTAGGGATGATGGCTTTAAAATTGACACCACACCAGCATTTTATCGTGGTAGGTATTATTACTTTGTTATTGATTTTTTTCAACTATAAATTTTTGGTAAAAGCCAAAGAAAAAAGAAAAGCTGCCGAGAAGAAAAAGCTGTTTTCAAAACCTGATGCGGCACTTATTTGGTTAGGAATTATCGGTTTTGGTTCTATGGCTAGTGAAGGAATTATGTTCGACTGGAGCGGAATTTATTTCAAAGATATAATTCAGGCACCTGGACCATTAATTATTTTAGGCTATACTTCTTTTATGATTATGATGGCTACCGGCCGTTTTTTAGGCGATGGTATGATTAATCGTTTTGGAAGAAAAATAGTGTTGCAAACAGGGGGGGCTCTAATCTCAGTAGGGCTTTTTACAGCTGTATTTTTTCCGTATTTAATCCCTTCTATGATTGGATTTATGCTGGTAGGGCTTGGTGTTTCAACCATTGTACCAACCCTTTACAGTCTTGCTGGTAAACACCCAACGATTCCTCCGGGAGAAGCTTTAACGGCTGTTTCCAGCGTAAGTTTCTTGGGGTTCTTAATGGGACCACCAGTAATTGGGTATATAGCCGAATTGTTTGGACTTAGATTTTCATTTGCTTTTATCGGTATTTTCGGGATTATTATTGCTTTTCTGGTTCCAAGGATTAAAGTAATTCAATAGTTTTTCAGAAGCAATTCCCGCTATCCACTTTATCTTACTGTTTTTAAAGAAAGAACAGTAAGGATGCCGTTCCTATCGGGGCTAAAAAAAATAGTAAAAAACTTTCAATAATTGTTTTTGGATAAATAATTTTTTTCTTACTTTTAGTTAATCAAAAGAACGATACGATTTTTATAAATCGATAAATACCACTGCTTTTGATTAGGCTTGAGTCATTCCTCATTTTTAGCCTCTTTTTCCAAAAACCAGAATCCTAATTGTTGTTGAATATTCCATTATTGGAATGTTTTTTTATGCTTAACAATTGCATTTCAATCTTTTGGATTTATGAAATATATATTGCTTTTGTTTTTTGGAATTTTTTCGGTTACAGGGATTTTGGCACAAAATCAAGTCCGGATTTTGGCTAAGGTTGTAGATGCTAAAACAGTAAAACCATTGGGTGGTGTTGTAGTTTCTATTCAAAATACCTCATTTACACAGTTATCAAATCCTGAAGGAATAGTGATTTTCGAATCTATTCCACCAGCTGATTATCTGCTGTTTTTTCACAGTCAGGGTTACAAGGAAGCCTTGTTTCCGGTTACTGCTCAAAATACTTTAGTGGTCGATTTGGGAACTATTTTATTGGAATTAGACCAAGTGACTGACCAACAAGCTGCAGTAATTCAGCTTTTTGATGATGATTTAACGGATGACAATAGTAGTTCTGAGAATACTTCTGGATTGTTGCAATCTTCTAAAGATGCTTTTCAACAGGCAGCAGCTTTCAATTGGGGACAAGCCCGTTTCCGGATTCGTGGATTAGACAGTGAAAACGCTATAACCACGATTAACGGAATTGTGATGAACAAAATTTATGATGGAAGACCTAACTGGAACAATTGGGGCGGACTCAACGATGTCACCCGAAATCAGGAATTTTCTATTGGAACTGCACCTTCTGATTATACTTTTGGTGGGATTTTAGGAACTCAGGAAATCAATACCAGAGCTTCCATTTACAGACCCGGAAGCCGATTCACTTTTTCGGGAACCAATACCAATTACAGTTGGCGTGCAATGGCAACTTATGCTTCGGGAATGAGTGATAAAGGTTGGGCTTATGTGGTTTCAGCAGGGAAAAGATATGCACAGGAAGGTTATTTTCAAGGTGCTAATTATGATGCTAATTCTTTATTTATAAGTGTCGAAAAGAAATTAAACGACCAACATTCACTCAATATTACAGGATTTTACACGCCTAATGAACGTGGAAAAAACTCTCCCAATACTGCTGAAGTAATCAATTTAACCAGCAAAACTTATAATTCTTATTGGGGTTATCAAAATGGAAAAATTCGAAATTCCAGAGTGAGAACTATCGAAGAACCGGTCGTAATGCTGAATCATTATTTTAAAGTGAACAACCATAGTAATTGGAATTCAGGAGTGTTCTATCAATGGGGAAAAGTGAGCAATAGTAATATTGATTATCAAAATACCAATAGTCCTGATCCAACGTATTACCGAAAAATGCCCAGTTATTATTTATCCATGTATGCACCTGATAACGGCGAATTTTCAGGAGATTTTATTCCTGATGAAGAGGAAGCCCAAAAGAGCAGAGATGCTTTTTTAGCTAATCCACAAATCGATTGGGAAGCCATGTATCGCGCTAATCAAAATCCCATGATGGATGCCAATTCGAATATCATTGGCTATGAGCCTGCTCAAAGTCATTATGTGTTGTATGAAGATAGAAATGATGACAAGGTCATAGTTGTTAATTCTAATTTTAATTCCCAACTCAATGAAAATTTGATGTTCAATTCAGGAGTGAGCTTTCGGGATTTGAAATCACATAATTATCAAAAAATTTTAGATTTGCTGGGAGGATCTTATTTTGAGGACATCGATGGATTTTATAGTGGTTCTCAGGCACAATCCGACTTGAATCATCCTAATCGACAAGTCAGAGTAGGGGATATTTATGGTTATAATTATAAATTGACAGCAACAATTTTTGAAGCATTCACGCAGTTTAAATT
>JALRGZ010000080.1 GCA_023253295.1 Flavobacterium sp. | reverse complement strand
AAAAACCCATCCAAAGTAGTAGGTGATAAAAACACCAGTTTGAATTTGCGTTACAAAACAGGCCGAAGCCTTACCTATGAACAAAAAGATGTTTATGTTGTAAAAGATCCTAAAAAAATTGGTCTACCCGCTATAAATATGAGCAGTTCTTTTATTTTTGCAAAAAATGATTTGTTTCTTGCTTATGTCAACAATTACAATCATTATGTGAGTTATTATAAAAATACTTATCAGCACGGAGGAATTTCGCTTGAAGAAATGATTATTCCGTGTTTGATATTTAATCCTAAATAATTATTTGTTTATGGTTTATTGTCAACAACAAACTATAAACATTAAACCATAAACTTTTAAAGAATGGAAATCACTTTTTCATTAGAAGAAATAAATAAGGTTGCCGAATTAATTGTAGCTGCTCAACCTCATAAAGTGGTACTTTTTAATGGACAAATGGGAGCAGGTAAAACAACTTTTATCAAGCAATTGTGCAAAGCATTAGGCGTTACTGATGCTACTTCTAGTCCCACCTTTTCATTAGTTAACGAATACGAAGCCGCTAACAATCAGCTGGTTTATCATTTTGATTTTTACCGATTGAAAAACGAAACAGAAGCACTGGATATGGGCGTCGATGATTATTTGTATTCGGGAAATTGGTGTTTCATCGAATGGGCTGAAAACATTGCTAATTTAATTCCCGAAACACATTCAACAATTTCCATCGAAGTTCTTCCTGATGGAAAACGTCTTTTGAAATTGAATTAAACCGATTTTAAAATTTTAAAGAAGATAAAAAAACAGTAAACAGATTTAAAAAAGAATAACACACCAAAACACTAACCATTGATTTACAGTCAATTAAAACAAAAACTCTTATTCTTTTACCGAATTTACGTCTTAATAAAAACAACAAAAAAAGCAAAAATGTAACTTTATGTTAATTAATCAAATTCTTTGTGTTTTTATCAGATTATAAAGCTTATTTTTTTAATCTTTTTGTGTAATTTTACTTTTTAATAGTACTGAAAAAACGATGTCAATATCAATAACTCCATTTACAAAACAACAGTTATTACCTCAGGAAGAGAAGCTGGAAGTAGCTAGAAAAAAGGGCGAACTATTTATTGGTATTCCTAAAGAAACTAGCTATCAGGAACGTCGCATCTGCTTAACACCTGATGCAGTGAGTTCATTAGTATGTCATGGTCATCGTGTAATGATAGAATCAGGAGCGGGAGAAAGCGCTAGCTATTCGGATAAAGAATATTCTGAAGCAGGTGCAGAAGTTACAAAAGATACCCAAAAAGTCTTTGGTTGTCCGATGATCTTAAAAGTTGAACCACCTACAATTGCCGAAATCAATATGATGAATAATCAAACGATTTTACTTTCGGCGATTCAGTTAAAAACAAAGAAAAAAGAATATTTTGAAGCATTAGCAAAGAAAAAAATCACTGCATTAGCTTTTGAATACCTTAAAGATGTTGATGATACTTACCCTGTTGTAAAATCATTAAGTGAAATTGCAGGGACTGCTTCGGTACTAATTGCCTCCGAATTAATGATTGCCAGTACAAATGGCAGAGGGTTGCTTTTTGGAAATATTACCGGAGTTCCTCCTACTGAAGTTGTGATTTTAGGTGCTGGTACTGCAGGAGAATTTGCTGCGAGAGCAGCCATTGGTTTGGGTGCTAATGTAAAAGTGTTTGACAATTCCATAACCAAGCTTAGAAGACTTCAAAACAGCCTGAGTGAGCGTATCTTTACTTCGACGATTCAACCTAAAGCTTTAATGAAAGCCCTAAGACGATGTGATGTTGCCATTGGTGCTATTCGTGGGCTGGAACGCTGTCCTATCGTGGTTACTGAAACTATGGTTGAACACATGAAAAAAGGAGCTGTAATTGTTGACGTCAGTATTGATATGGGTGGATGTTTTGAAACCTCTGAAGTTACCACACACGAAAAACCTACTTTTATAAAGAATAATATTCTTCACTATTGTGTTCCTAATATTCCTTCCCGCTATTCTAAAACAGCATCGCTTTCTATAAGCAACATTATCACTCCTTATTTATTGAAAATTGCCGAAGATGGAGGGCTTGAAAGTGCTCTTCGCTGCGATAAAGGTTTGAAAAACGGGGTTTATACCTACCACGGAATACTAACCAATAGAGCTATCGGAGAATGGTTTGATTTACCTAACAACGACATTAATTTAATTGTGTTTTAAGTAAACTTTCAACTACCTTTGCCCAAAAAATAATAATTCATGAAGTTTGTACAACGATTTGCCTACTATTTAGTAGGTTTAGTAATAGGTTGCTTTTTTGTAGCTCTTGTTTATAGTGGAAAAGATACCAGATGTAATTATTTCCCCAATGCCCGAGTTTTAAACGACATCAGAAATAAACCATTTGAATATTCTGAAAGAGCATCCAAAGTTTTAGCGGAATCATGGATTGACACAACCGATATTAAAAATTGTTTAGAATTTGGTGATGTTGATTTTGACAAAAGTGACACTGAATTTGGTAAAAATGTCAAATTATATGTCATCGAAGGAAAAACAGCTAATAACGTCGAAATCATTTTAACAGTAAAAAACGAAGAAGGTAAAGCTACTTTAGAAAATATAATCAAGAAATAATTTATCTTTTAAAAACATCAAAAAAACTTTATTTTTCTAATGAAATCTAAAGTTTTTTTATTCTATAAATATGAAAAAAACAATATATCTTTCATTTCTACTTCTTCTACTTTTTTCGATTTCAACCAAAGGAATCAGTCAAAACAAAACAAATCAAGATTCACTTCGAATTAGCGAAATAAACAGGACTTATTGGGATGAAATATCACGAACAGTACATTCGGGTGATTTTAAAGGATACGAAGCATTATGCGATAAAAATGCTGTATTAGTGGTTTCAATAGGCAAAAATAAACGCTCGGTACCCATGACAGTAGCACTGGAAAATTGGAAACAAGGTTTTTTAGATACAAAAAACGGAAAAACTAAAGATAGCGTTGCTTTTCGTTTTTCTCAAAGAATTGGAAGCGCAACTACAGCACATGAAACCGGGATTTTCTGCTACAGCTCTACTAATATTGCAAGCCAAAAAACAACAAAACAATACATTCATTTTGAAGCTTTATTAGTAAAACACGATGAAAAATGGCAAGTTGTAATGGAATATCAAAAATCCTTAGCTACTGCAGAAGAATGGGAATCCTTGCAATAAACTGCTTTCTGATTAGTGTTTTAAACCCAATTAATTTCAGATTTATTTTTTGATTTCAAATACTCATTGGCTTGACTAAAATGCCTGTTTTTAAACCATTTTCCCTGATTAGCACTCATTGGCGAAGGATGTCCGGATTCTAAAACCAAATGTTTGCTGCGGTCAATTTTACTTCCTTTTTTTTGGGCAAAAGTTCCCCAAAGTAAAAAGACCATATTTTCTTTTTCATCCGAAATTTTCTGAATCACAGCATCCGTAAAAAGATTCCATTTTAGATGCTTATGACTGTTAGGTTTGTCTTTTCTCACGGTAAGAGAGGCATTTAGCAACAAAACCCCTTGCTTGGCCCAATGTTCTAAATTACCAGAACTTGGCATGAAGAGATTTTCTAAATCATCATTAACTTCTCTGTAAATATTGCGTAAAGATGGTGGAATTTTAACTCCATCATTCACTGAAAAACACAATCCATTTGCCTCACCTTCTCCATGATACGGATCTTGCCCAATGATTACTAATTTTAAATTGGAAAAATCACAATAATTAAAAGCCGAGAAAATCAAATCTTTGGGCGGAAAACAAGTGTATTCATTGTATTCCTTTTCTACTTCTTGTAATAAATCATTAAAATAGGGCTTTTGAAGTTCTTCGGATAAAATCGATGGTCCTGCCGAAAAATTGTGAATCTTTTTTCCGTTGTTCATAAACGCCTACAATTTTACACGTAATATTGTGAGAGACCAAACGCATGATGATAAAACCGCCTTTAGTTTTTGTTATTCTTTCGTTAGTTGTACCCAAATTTGTAAAATCTCAATACGAAGGGTTAGACAGTACGAGAAAACAAGCTACAATTCACAGCGACAATACTCCATTTGCGGATGAAATTGTTGCTTATCGTTATTCTGACATTGAATACAGCGGATTGGATTTTACCGCATTTGGAAGTGGAATATCTTACCTAATTGAAGTCTCTCCTTACACGGGAATCCATATTAATGATCGCTTCTATGTAGCCGGGGGTGTGACTGGATCGATATTTTCCGATAATATGTATGGTGTTATTTCCACTACCGCCGGGGTATTTTCTTTTATTAGAATCCCTATTTCTTCTATTTTTCTGCATGCTGAATACCGCTATCAAAATTCCATTGTTTCTTACCAGCCTAGAGAAAGGCAAAACTTTGGAACGCCAATTCTAGGTGGCGGATATAATAATGATCATCGATTGGGAATGTATGCTTTGGTGGGTGTAGCTCTAAACCCAAAGTTCGCATACACTAATTCTTTGGGTGT
>JALRGZ010000067.1 GCA_023253295.1 Flavobacterium sp. | reverse complement strand
CACATTACCAAATGTAAACAAAAATCCTAATTTAAAACCAGAAAGAACTAAGTCATATGAATTAGGTTTAGAAGCAAGTTTATTTAACAGAAGATTAGGTTTTGATGTAAGTTATTATTTAACTAAATCAATTGATCAAATTGTTTCAGGAGCTGTTTCTTCAGCATCAAATGTTACAAATGCAGTAGTTAATGGAGGTGAAATTGAAAATAAAGGTATTGAAATTCAATTAACCGGTACCCCAATAAAAATTAATAATTTCCAATGGGATATTATTGCAAACTGGTCAACAAACAAAAGTACAGTTATTTCTTTACCTGGAGGTTTAGAAAATTTACAATTAGGTTCATTCCAACAAGGAGTTACTATTAACGCTACACCTGGAGAGGCTTATGGAGCAATTAAAGGAACAGATTATGTTTATTTAAACGGACAACCTGTCATTAACCAAAAAACAGGAAGATATTTAGCAACTACAACTTCTAATAATACAATTGGTAACATAACTCCTGACTGGATTGCTGGTTTAAGAAATAAAATTACCTACAAAAATCTGTCATTAAGTTTCCTTATTGATATGCAAAAAGGAGGAGATATTTTCTCTTTAGACATGGCTTACGGTCTTGCTACTGGATTATATCCTGAAACCGCAGTTGATGACATTAGAAATACTGGTATTATACACAAAGGTGTTGCTCCAGACGGAACACCAAATACAGTTTTAACAGCTTCTCCTTCTCAATACGGGAACAACTACGGATACAGAAGAGAACCTAACAAATCTTTCATTTATGATGCTTCATTTATAAAATTAAGAGAAGCTTCTATTTCTTACAACTTACCCAAAAACTTATTACCTATCTCTTTCATCAATGACGTAAGATTGAGTCTTGTAGGAACAAATCTTTGGATTATCCACAAAAATCTTCCATATGCAGATCCTGAAAGTGGAATGAGTTCAGGTAATTTATCAAGAGGATATTCAGTAGGTTCTTTACCAACTACTAGAGACATCGGGTTAAACTTAACAGTTAAATTTTAATTAGTATGAAAAAAATATTTTTAATATTAGCAATAGCTGCATCCACTTATTCATGTGATGATTTAGCTTCCCTAAATGAAAACGAAAAGACACCAAGCAAGGTTCCTGCCTACACACTTTTCACGAGTGCTGAAAGAAGTTTGTCTGATCAAATGGTAAATACTAATGTAAACCGTAATATCTTTAGACTTACAGCTCAATTTTGGACTGAAACAACTTATACTGACGAATCAAATTACGACTTCGTTACAAGAAAGATTTCAGACAATCACTGGAATGCGTTATACGCTGGAACATTAGCAGATTTAGAGAAATCAAGAATCAGTATAATGAATGAGACTATACCTTCAAATGATCCAGATTTAGTTAATAAAACTCAAATCAGAAAGAACAAATTAGCTATGATAGACATTCTTATGTCCTATACATATCAAGTTTTAGTTGATACTTTCGGAGCAGTACCATATACAGAAGCCTTAAAAGGAGGCGATAACTATCTACCAAAGTATGATAAGGGACAAGACATCTATAAAGCTTTATTAATAAGACTTGACAACGCTTTAGCTGAATTAGATCCTTCTTTCTCTTCTTTTGATGATGCTGATGTTATTTATAATGGAGATTTAGATAAATGGATTAAATTTGGTAATAGTATAAAACTAAAATTAGGCATAAATTTATTAGCTTCAAATTTAGATAATACAATTGCAACCAATGCTATCAACGAAGCTATAACTGGTGGATTAATTAGTGCAAATAGCGAGAACTGTAAAGTTCCCTACATGAAAACTTTACCTAATACAAATCCTTTATTTGTAGATTTAGTAAACTCAGGAAGACATGATTTTGTAGTAACAAAACCATTCGTTGACAAATTAATCGCACTAAATGACCCAAGAAGAGTTATTTTTACCAATGGCGGATTAAATGGAGGTGTTGTTGGATCTTCTAATTCATATTCTTCTAAAACAAATACTAAAGGAACTATATTAGAAAAAGAAGATTTTAGTGGTACTTTATTAGATTTATCAGAAGTTGAGTTTTTACTTGCAGAAGCTGCAGAAAGAGGAATAACTGCTGCAGGTTCAGCAGAAAGTCATTATAACAAAGCTATTTTAGCTTCAATGGATGACTGGGGGGTAAACCCTTCTGATGCGGTGACTTATTTAGCACAAGTAAATGTTGCGTATACTACAGCTACTGGCTCTTGGAAACAAAAAATTGGAGAACAAGCTTGGATTGGTCTTTATAATAGAGGTTTTGAAGCTTGGACTTCATACAGAAGATTAGACTTCCCTGTACTTACCGCTCCTGCAAATGCACAAGCTGCTGCAGAAGGAAAAGTTCCTGTAAGGCTGGCCTTCCCTATTAGAGAACAAACTCTTAATCCAACAAATTATGATTCAGCAGCAGATGCAATTGGTGGGGATAAATTAACAACCAAAATTTTCTGGGATATTAATTAATATACTTTAATTATATTATAAAAACCGTCAAGCATAGCTTGGCGGTTTTTTTTATATATTTGCGCCATGGAAAAAGAACATCAAATATTCGGGATAAGAGCCATTATTGAAGCAATTCAAGCTGGAACAACAATTGACAAAGTGTACATTCAAAAAGAAGCTTCAGGGGACTTGATGAAAGACTTAATGAAGGTAATGAAACGTGCCAATGTCAATTTCTCTTATGTGCCAATTGAAAAACTAAATAAATTAACACCAAATAATCACCAAGGTGCAGTTGCTACTATCTCTCCTATTTCATTTTTTGATTTGGAAAGTTTGATTGAAACAATAATTGAAAATGGTAAAAAACCACTTTTTTTAGTGTTAGACCAAATTTCAGATGCACGTAATTTTGGAGCCATTATCCGAACTGCCGAATGTACAGGAGTAAACGGAATTATCATTCAAAAATCCGGTTCAGCTCCTGTAAACGGAGATACTGTCAAAACATCAGCGGGTGCCGTTTTTAATATTCCTATTTGTAAAGTAGAACACATTAAAGATGCTATTTTCCTTTTGCAAGCTAATGGAATCAAAACTGTTGCGGCAACTGAAAAAACCGACAATACCATTTACAATATTGATTTTAGTGAAGCTGTTGCCATTATTATGGGATCGGAAGATAGAGGAGTAAATCCGTCTGTTTTGAAAATTGTCGATGAAAAAGCGAAACTTCCTATGTTTGGAACAATAGGTTCTTTAAATGTATCGGTTGCTTGTGGTGCCTTTTTATATGAAGTCGTAAGACAGAGAAGCTAAGTATAAGATTACAGAATTTAGATAAAAGAAAAGCGAATTAGATTTAAGAATCTGATTCGTTTTTTTCTTTTTCAATGAAATCGTAATTCACATCATAATTGGATGAAAAGTAAGCACTAATTTCTTCTTCTGGATCTTCTTTTGGTGGATTTACAAAATTACCATTTTCATCAAATCGTTGCATAAATTTATCTTCAGCAGGATTATAATCGGGCATTTCCCATTCGTATTTTGGGACTTTTTTAAATTCGGGAGTTCCATAATACAATGCTAATCCCAAACCCGTAATCAGTCCCGACAAATGACCTTCCCATGAAATGATATCATCTACCTCCGGAAAAACATACCAAATCATTCCGCCATACATCATAATAACAGCCAGAGATAATGCTACCAAACGATAATATTTGGTAAAAATCCCTTTAAAAAAGACGAAAGAAAATAACACATAAATGAGTCCGCTGGCTCCAATATGAAAATTTTCTCTTCCAATAAGCCATGTTAAAAGTCCTGAAAACAAAATCCCATAAACAATCACTCTTAGAGACAAATTGGAATAAAAAAACTGTAATGCAGCCAACAATACTAAAAGAGGAATAGAGTTATTGTAGAGATGCATTAAATCGGCATGAATGAAAGGGCTAAAAATCACACCTTGTAAACCAGAGAAAGAACGAGGATAAATACCATTTTCTACAAAATCAAAGTCAAAACGGATTTGCAGCCAATAGACAAACCAGAGGGAAAACACAAAAAAAAGTGGAAGACCTATAACGACGTTTGTAAATTTAAAATGCTTATCCATTATTTGTTTTTTAAAAAATAAATCAATTATGAAACCAAAAACAATATAATGCTATTTTGTCATAAAGTTAATTCGGTTAAATAAATATTTGTTGATTTGCATATTCTAATGTCATAAATTTGAATCTTCAAAATCTAATTTCAAAAATATTCTGATTGGTGATTGAAGATTAACGAATTTAGATTTCAGATCAAAAAAATGGAAGCACCTTTAGCAGAACGCATACGCCCGCAAAAATTAGACGAATACATCAGTCAATTACACTTGGTTGGTCCGAATGGCTCTTTGACCCAACAAATTGCCAAAGGAATTATCCCATCTTTAATTTTCTGGGGGCCTCCCGGAACGGGAAAAACGACTTTAGCGCAAATTATTGCACAGCAATCGCAAAGACCTTTTTTTGTGTTAAGTGCCATTAATTCGGGGGTAAAAGACATTCG
>JALRGZ010000002.1 GCA_023253295.1 Flavobacterium sp. | reverse complement strand
TCCTCCTAAGGGCAGATTCTCACGTGTTACTCACCCGTCCGCCACTAGGGCTAAAAGCCCTCGTACGACTTGCATGTATTAAGCATACCGCCAGCGTTCATCCTGAGCCAGGATCAAACTCTCCATGATATCCAATATTTAAATTTGTTTTGAATAAAACATTTTCTTTTAAGAAAGAAGGTTTTTCAAAAAACTTTTTTTAGAAGTTCTTTCCTCTATTCCTGAAATAACATTAGCTTTTGCATTACCAACTTGTCAACCCTGATTAGAAGTCTTGAATTAAATATCTAAAATTAATTTATCAAAGACAAGTTTAAATAAATATGTCAAAGAGTGTGTAATATAAATTTGTGTCTGTAATATTAAAGTAATTAACAATTATTAAGGAGTACATTTTCAATGATAAGTGACACTCAGATTTTCGTAGCTTTAATTTTAGCTTTAGTTTCATTAGTCCTAGCTATAAGATTAGGTACATCTCTATACGAATAAAAAGAATTATTCTTTTTGTATAAGAAAGAAAAAAAATATTATATGTAAACCTTTTATACCAATATGTAGGTAAAAAGAAAAAGAAAAAAAACAGTGACATCAAATACATTAAAAACAAGTGAACGTCCAGTTTTCCCATTCACTGCGATAGTAGGGCAAGAAGAGATGAAGTTAGCTTTAGCCCTTAACGTTATCGACCCAAAAATTGGTGGAGTTATCATCATGGGAGATCGTGGAACTGGAAAGTCGACAACTATCAGAGCCATAACAGATATCTTACCTGAAATGGAAGTTGTTGAAAATGATCCGTTTAACTCACATCCAACAGATTTTGATCTCATGAGTGAGGATATAAGAAGATCTGTAGAAGCAGGTAATCCAGTCACAATAGCAAGTAAGAAAGTTTCTATGGTTGATTTGCCACTTGGTGCAACAGAAGACCGAGTTTGTGGAACAATTGATATTGAAAAAGCTCTTACAGAAGGTGTAAAAGCTTTTGAACCCGGCTTACTTGCAAAGGCTAATAGAGGAATTTTATATGTCGATGAAGTTAACCTTTTAGATGATCACCTGGTTGATATTCTATTAGATTCGGCAGCTTCAGGATGGAATACTGTCGAGAGAGAAGGAATTTCAATTAGACACCCTGCTCGATTCGTATTAGTAGGTTCAGGTAACCCTGAAGAAGGAGAACTTAGACCTCAGCTTCTGGACCGTTTTGGTATGCACTCTGAAATTAGAACCGTAAGAGATCCGGAATTAAGAGTTCAAATTGTTGAGCAACGATCAGAATTTGATAAGAATCCTAATGAGTGTTTAAAACAATACCAAGGACAACAACAAGAATTCAGAGATAGAATTGTTAAAGCTCAAGGTCTACTAGGTCAAACTAATTTAAGTTACGAATTAAGAGTTAAAATCTCTCAAGTGTGTGGAGAATTAGATGTAGATGGATTAAGAGGAGATATTGTTACTAACAGAGCTGCTAGAGCTTACGCAGCTTATATGGGAAGAACGGAAGTAACAGTTGAGGATGTTCAAGCTATCATAAAGATGTGTCTACGTCATAGATTACGTAAAGATCCATTAGAGTCAATTGACTCAGGTGATAAAGTTCAAAAAGTATTTGAAGAAATATTTAGTGATTTATTAGAATAGTGATATAGGCTCAGTAGGATTCGAACCTACATTAGGGACTTAGAAGGTCCCTGTCCTGATCCCTTAGACGATGAGCCCAATATTCAGAGTCTTATTTTTTTAGTATCAATGGGCGGTACTGGATTTGAACCAGTGACCACCTGCTTGTAAGGCAGGCGCTCTACCGCTGAGCTAACCGCCCATTTAGGATTGTTTATTATCTCTGAAGTTAGTGTAACACCTTTGGTCCTTTTTATGCAACTAGTTTTTTTTTTTTTTTAAGTTCTTTAATCCTGATTTTAATTTCTAATACTTATCTAAAATAATTAATAGAAAGGAGACTATACAAAATAGTGCTAATTAATTTATTTTTTTTTCTTGATAAAATTGAGCTCTACTAATAAAAAATTTAATGTACCTTTCTTAAGCTTAATATTAACTAAATGAATACTAAAGACAACAAAGATCTAATAAATGCCAGTCATGAATTCAGAGGCCCAGTAACAAGTTTGAAAATTATATTAGAAACTTTATATGAATATGATGAGATTATGAATTCTTCAAAAAAGAAAGAATTAATAGAACTCGCTTTGAGAGAAACTAATAGATTGATCAAACTTAGTGATTATTTTCTTCGTGGAGAACAGAACCTTACGATAACTACGTCTATTAAAGATAAGTATATATTTCCTTCTTTTTCTCAAGATATAGTCCAACTTTACCCTATGTTGGCTTTATATAGGAGATCTTTTCTCACATCTTCGTTATATGGAAACTCAAGGTCTAACATGGTTTTTGTTAATAAAGAATTATATTTTCAAGTATTACTAAACCTACTCGGTAATGCGAGTAAATTTACCACTGATGGAGGTTGGATTGTTTTAGAATTAGACGTAATTGTTTCTTTATCCTTGTCATCTTTCCTTTATAAACAATATGCCAGATCATCTGTCATTGATAATGGACTTGGTTTTACAAATTTTATTGAGTCAGCCATCAAATCAAGAGAAGACACTTTATCTTTAAGAACTAGGAGAGTGGGGCTAAAAATAGTTAAAGACATTTTATTGCGCCATAAAACTTTTTTAAATGGAAATAGTTATCCTCTCCGAGGAAGTAAGATATTCTTCACTTTAAATGTAGAGAGTAATTACTTAGGACATTTTTAACTTTCTCTTTCTAATAATAAGCTGGTGAAGGGACTTGAACCCGCAACCTACTGATTACAAATCAGTTGCTCTACCAATTGAGCTACACCAGCTATTTTCTTTGCCTGATACATTCATAATTATACATTACTCATGTTTTTTTAGTAAAGTAATTTCTTTTCTTTTTTTTATTTTACAAATTTGCTTTGGACCGTATTAAATCTGTGGGATAATTCAATTATATTAATTTTATGTTCTTTTTTTCATAAATTAATTATTCTATTTCCTAGGATAATGCAAAAAAAAATAAACAAATATATGGAGAAATAATAATATGTCTCGTTACAGAGGAGCTGTTCTTAGGATTACTCGTCGATTAGGAGAACTTCCTGGTCTTACAAGAAAGACTACTAAAAGAAATTCTAGACCTGGTCAACATGGAGATCAAGCTAGAAAACCTTCTGAGTATGCCATTCGTTTAGAAGAGAAGCAAAAGCTAAGGTTTAATTATGGTGTTACTGAAAAGCAACTTTTACGATACGTAAGAGATGCTAGAAAAATTAAGGGTTCTACAGGTGAAGCCTTATTGCAGCTTCTTGAAATGAGGTTAGACAATATTGTCTTCCGTTTAGGTATGGCACCCACAATTCCTGCTGCTCGTCAGCTTGTTAATCATGGTCATATTTGTGTAGATGGCAAGAGATTATCTATTCCGAGTTACCAATGTCAAGCTGGTGAAACAATTAGCGTACGTACTAATCCTCGCTCAAAACAGCTAGTTGAAGCATACTTAGCTTTCCCCGGATTAGCAAATATCCCTAGTCATCTTGAATTTGATAAAAATGCATTAAAAGGTAAAATTAATGGAATAATTGAAAGAGACTGGGTCGCATTACAGCTTAATGAATTACTTATAGTAGAGTACTACTCACGTAAAGGATAAGACATTTTTTAGAGTAATACATTATTATGTTGCTCTTTCAATTTTCTTTACCATGAATTTTCTTCACTTGGTAAGGTGTCTGAGGTTACTAACCAAATGACACCTTTACAGAATCTCTGCGCAGATTTCATTTTTTCTACAAATATCTTTTTTATTTTTTTATTTTCTGAAGACTCAGTATTTCTGTATTCTAGATCTTCACTAATTGTTTTATACGATTTATATGGGGGAAAAAAGCTTGACTTCTTTATTGCTGAAAGAGAAGACTTTTCTAAATCTAACAAATAGTTTTCAAGATTATAGATTTCTATATTTGGTTCATTAATATTGGCTTTTTTATTATTCTTATAAACTTCTAAAACTTTTTCAATATCTTTTTTGCTAAAGAAAATTAATTTTTTATTTCCCGATTCTCTGTTTTCATTTATGTCATCTGTACGTAATATGTAGATAGGTGTTCCTTTGAACCAATTTTTACCATACTTTTGCTTTGGATGGATCAGAGAAAAATTCTTGTTTATATGGATTCTAAGTAGCTCATCTAATTCTTGTAGATCACTTATCATCCTCACTTGAACTCTAGGATTAGATGTTCTATTCAAGTAATAAAATGTATCTAACGCAGTAGTTTTTACGCTAAGTCCCAAATTTTGTGCTCCACGCGGATCTTTTAAGCATATTTCATGTAAATAGGATTCGGCGTCTTGTTTGTTAGAAAAAAACAAGCCTACAGTTATTGGACCATGATCTTCTTTCCAAATAAACCAATTATAGTATTGATCGTAAAACCATTGCACCGAGCTCTTATTTGTGTCCTCTCTGGGCGATGCTAATATTATTTCATCATTACCATTTACCACAGTATATATTGGCACCTTTTTCAGCTCTGTTAATATCGCTTTCTGTTGTTCTGTTGGAAAATTAGGACTTCTTCTATTACTTCTCAGAAGAGATAATTCTTTTGGATCATCTTTTTTGTTATTATCTAAATTTAATTGGATAATTTGACTATTGTTTGTTGGTAAAAAATCTTCAATTAGTATATCTTCCTCGCTTTTTATTTTTATTCCCACTCCTCTATCCGTATTTAGCCATTTTATTAATTTAGATAATGGATCTTGTACTTGAACATTTTGAAAAGAAGGAAAAACCATATCTGCTCTTTTGTCATCTAACAAATTGTCTAGATAATCTGAAATATAATTCATACTTTTTTAGTTTTAATGTGCTTTCTAGTTTTCTAAAATTTATTCTACTTGTTTGAATGGTTTGGCTATATAATTTGCATTATAAATTCGTCTAACCCAATTTGAAATGAGTTTTTTCTTTATTTATTTGGTTTTAGACCTTCTAGTTTAATTTTTCTTTCTAGTCTTTTCCATTTGTTATTTATTATTGATGTTTATATTCTGCGAATATTTTGTTCTCAGATTGGATGTTGAATTTTATTAACACTGCATTCTTTTATATAGTAATCTTTACTCTCGTTTCTATTCTATATAGACATTATTTAAACAATCGATACAGTGATAGAAAAAACACAGTTTCACTTGTTTTATCATTTAGATAGTTTTGTATTGTTTTGTCTTACTAGAATAATATCTCGGCAGAGACATATTTTATTTATTCTATTTTTTATAATTATTTTTCTCTTTGTACATAAGAAAAAAAATATATATAAGAAAAAGTTATCTATTTTATAAAAAAGACATTATCACTTACGTCTCATTTCCTGATAATATTAATACCAAGGTATAAGTTAATGAGTTAAAACATTAATTATTAACTGCCAAGAGTGTAATTTTCTATTTATTAGTGTTACACAGGCTAATTTTATCATTCAAAATACACGTTAAAGGAGGAGTTTATGTCTCAATCCGTAGAATCACGGACTCGAATCAAGAACGAACGTTACGAATCAGGTGTTATCCCTTACGCTAAGATGGGTTACTGGGATGCTGACTACGTTATCAAGGATACTGACGTACTAGCTATGTTCCGTATGACACCTCAAAAAGGTGTTGACCCTGTAGAGTGTGCTGCAGCTATCGCTGGTGAGTCTTCTACTGCTACATGGACTGTTGTATGGACAGACCTTCTAACAGCTTGTGACCTTTACAGAGCTAAAGCTTACAGAGTTGACCCAGTTCCAGGTGCTCAAGACCAATACTTCGCTTACATCGCTTACGAACTAGATCTATTCGAAGAAGGATCTCTTTCTAACTTAACTGCTTCTATCATTGGTAACGTATTCGGTTTCAAGGCCGTTAATGCTTTACGTCTAGAAGATATGCGTATGCCAGTTGCTTACCTTAAGACATACCAAGGTCCAGCTACAGGTGTAATTGTAGAGCGTGAGAGACTAGACAAGTTCGGTCGTCCTCTACTTGGTGCTACTGTTAAGCCTAAGCTAGGTCTTTCTGGTAAGAACTACGGTCGTGTAGTTTACGAAGGTCTTAAAGGTGGTCTAGACTTCCTTAAGGATGATGAGAACATCAACTCTCAACCATTCATGAGATGGAAAGAGCGTTTCTTATTCGGTATGGAAGGTGTTAACCGTGCATCTGCTGCTAGTGGTGAAGTTAAAGGTCACTACTTCAACGTTACTGCTGGTACAATGGAAGACGTTTACGAGCGTGCTGAGTTCGGTAAAGAGCTAGGATCTGTGATCATCATGATCGACCTTGTAATGGGTTACACAGCTATCCAAAGTATCGCTAAGTGGTCTCGTGAGAACAGTATGATTCTTCACTTACACCGTGCTGGTAACTCTACATACGCTCGTCAAAAGACTCACGGTATGAACTTCCGTGTAATCTGTAAGTGGATGCGTATGGCTGGTGTTGACCACATTCACGCTGGTACTGTTGTAGGTAAGCTTGAAGGAGACCCTCTAATGGTTAAAGGTTTCTACACAACTCTTCTTTCAACTCAATCTGAGATTAACCTACCTCAAGGTCTATTCTTCGCACAAGATTGGGCTGCTCTTAACAAGTGTCTACCTGTAGCTTCAGGTGGTATTCACTGTGGTCAAATGCACCAACTAATTCACTACCTAGGTGATGACGTTGTACTTCAGTTCGGTGGTGGTACTATCGGTCACCCTGATGGTATTCAAGCTGGTGCTACTGCTAACCGTGTAGCTCTTGAGAGCATGGTTGTAGCTCGTAACGAAGGTCGTGACTACCTATCACAAGGTCCAGACATCCTTCGTACAGCAGCTAAGAGCTGTGGTCCTCTTCAAACAGCTTTAGATCTATGGAAGGATATTACATTCAACTATGCTTCTACAGATACAGCTGACTTCGTTGAGACAGCTACTGCTAACAGATAATCTATTGACGACATAGAGAATTTTCTCTCTGTTTGATATAGGATATGTGACACTATTCTTGAATAGTGTCACAGCTACATAAAATACTAAAGGAGTACTTTAACATGAGATTAACACAAGGCGCATTTTCTTTCCTTCCAGACCTAACTGACGAGCAAATCGTTAAGCAAATCCAATACGCTATTAGTAAGGGTTGGGCACTTAACGTAGAATTTACAGATGATCCACATCCTCGTAACGCTTACTGGGATCTTTGGGGTCTTCCTCTATTCGGTGTTAAGGATCCAGCAGCTGTTATGTTTGAGATCAACTCATGTCGTAAGGCTAAGCCATCTTACTACGTAAAGGTTAACGCTTTTGACAACTCACGTGGTGTTGAGAGTTGCTGTCTTTCTTTCATCGTTCAAAGACCAACTTCTAACGAGCCTGGTTTCCAACTACAACGTCAAGAAGAGAAGTCAAGAACTATCCGTTACACTATTCAAAGTTACGCTAGCACTCGCCCAGAAGGTGAGCGTTACTAATTTAATAGTAATTAACTAAATCTTTAGATAACTTGAACACTATGTGATAATAACTCCGAGTGTTTAGGTTATCTTTTTTTTATATTTTTATAATTTCTTATTATGACTTCCACAGATAATACTCTTGTTAATCTTCAAGAGGAATACGAGAATAGACAAATTCAACAAGTACTCGATGAACTAGAGCAGGATTTAGTAGGTTTAAAGCCTGTTAAAGATAGAATCAAAGAAATTGCTGCTTTATTATTAGTTCATCGCCTTAGAAAATTATTAGGTCTTACTTCTGCCAATCCTAATTTACATATGTCATTTACTGGTAGTCCAGGGACTGGTAAGACAACGGTTGCACTAAAGATGGCTGATATTTTATTTAGGCTAGGATATATAAGAAAGGGGCATCTAATAACGGTTACTCGTGATGACTTAGTTGGACAATATATTGGTCATACAGCACCAAAAACAAAAGAAGTATTAAAGCGTGCGATGGGTGGTGTTCTTTTTATTGATGAAGCTTACTATCTTTATAAGCCGGATAATGAGAGAGATTATGGTGCCGAAGCCATAGAAATTCTTTTACAAGTTATGGAAAACCAGCGTGATGATCTTGTTATAATTTTTGCTGGCTATAAAGAGAGAATGGACTCTTTTTATGAATCTAACCCAGGTCTGTCTTCAAGAGTTGCAAATCACGTAGACTTCCCAGATTACAGTCCTGAAGAGCTTCTAATTATTGGAAAAATAATGCTTGAAGAACAGCAGTATAGACTGACAGAAGAATCAGAAAAAGTCTTACTGGATTATATAAAATTAAGAATGACACAGCCTCATTTCGCCAATGCTAGAAGTGTAAGAAATGCTATAGATAGAGCAAGAATGAGACAAGCTAACAGAATGTTTGCTGCCGGTGATAGAGTCCTAACTAAATCTGATTTAGTTACCATTCAGCCAATAGATATTCTGAAGAGTCGTCTTTTTAGAGAGTAAAATTATATTTTCCTAATAATTTAATTTTAAATTATTAGGAAAATATATCATTTTTTGAAAAACATTTTTTACTTATGTACGATAGTAAAAAATTATACTACTATAATATAAAGCAATAGCATGGCGGTATAGCCAAGTGGTAAGGCAAGGGATTGCAAATCCTTCATCCCCAGTTCAAATCTGGGTGCCGCCTAAAAAGCAAAGGTTGGGTATATTTTATTAAGGGGGTGTGGTGGAATGGTAGACACAACAGACTTAAAATCTGTTGACTTTACGGTCGTGAGGGTTCAAGTCCCTCCACCCCCATTTTTTTTACGCGGACTTCAAATAATTAGTACTTATGTTTGATCCTCTAATAAGAGATATTTTTCCGGTACGTGCAATTTCTTTAATAGAAAACTTTGATAGTAGTTTTTCTATTGCAGCTGTTTTACCTGGATCTCCTGTTACTTCTAATATTATTGAATCTTCTGATAAGTCCACAACGTGAGCTCTAAATACCTGTGCTATCTCTAGAATCTCAGACCTTTCACTAAGTTGAGTTTGAATTTTAATTAGCATGAGTTCTCTCTCTATACACGGAAGATTGGTGATGTCTTCTACTTTTAGTATATTTACTAATTTATATAATTGCTTAGTAAGTTGTTCTATTGTCCTTTCGTCGGAGGGCACTACCATTGTTATACGAGAAATTCCTATTTCTTCAGCAGGACCTACAGCTAAACTTTCTATATTAAATCCTCGTCTTGCGAACAATCCTGCAATACGAGTTAATACGCCTGATTCGTCTTCTACCAGAACAGATAAAGTATGTTTCATATTAGTTCGAGATTCTATTCCTATTATGTATTGATAATATTCTAGGCTTCATTATCTTGTCTAACAATACTTTTTTCATTTTCATTTAATGCATCCGGCTGGGTTTGAACCAGCGGTGTCTTTTTCAAGAAACGGATTATGAGTCCGGCGCCTTCGACCACTCGGCCACGAATGCGAAAATTTAGCACAATTCCTGGAGCTGGTGGGATTTGAACCCACGTCCACTATAGATTATACAGTATATTCATTCACAAGCTTAGTTTCATACAAAATCTGAAACCGACTTTATTTTTTCTTTCCTTAATTTCAGCTTGGAATTTTATTTATTCCTGTTTAATTGATTGTTTACTTCTAATTAAATTCGTCTAAATATTTATGCGAATGCGTAAGTTTTAGAGAATTTTACTATATTATTTGCATTTATTGTTTAGGTCGTTTTTACAAGAATGACCAAATCTCGGCTTGCATCACATTATTGTATCTTCTAGAGTGTCGATACCATTACAGCCCCAATGTCTGAATCTATTTATACCACAATAAAAATTATACACTAATATTTTTCACAATAAATTATGATTGTCAACAGGCATGGCGGGAATTGAACCCACGACCATCAGGTCCGGAATCTGACACTCTATCCACTGAGTTACACGCCCTTATAACAAGAAGATTATAACATATTATTGTACTTTCTTATTCTTATATTCTATCCAAATAAAGGGCTAGTTTCTAGAAAATATGTTGAAAGCTTATTAGTTGATTTCTTTTGTATAATACGTCCGCTTCCTTTACACTCTACACATTTCTTACTAAACATATCATAAATGTTTCTTTCTTCTCTTCGTCTTGTTATTTCGACTAGTCCTATTTCAGAAATTTGTATAACTTGACTTCCATCTAAATTCGATTGTATTTGTGTATCTAAGTATTCCAGTAAAGATAGTTGATCATTCTGGTTAATCATCCCAATAAAGTCTATGACAATAATTCCACTGATGTTCTTTAGTTGTAACTGATAAACAATTTCTTTCGTTGCCGCTAAATTAATCCAAAGGATCGTTTCCCTAGATGAACTAATTTTACTAAATGATCCTGAATTAACATCTATTGATGTAAGTGCTTCAGTTTTTTCTATGATTATGTGACCACCTGTAGACAACTCTATTCTTGATTCGAGTCCCTTCCTTATAAAATGTTCTATGTAATAATGAAAATTCCTAAATGTTTTTCCCTTACAATATTCTATGTAGATTCTTTTTTTGTTATTACTTTTAGAAATAATTTCCCTCTTTATTTCTAATGCTTGATTTTTTGATTTAGTAACTATTGTCGTATCTTTTTGGACTAAGTTCTTTTTTAAGATAATATCTATTATTCCTTGTTTTGATGTTATCAAGCAAGGTACTCTTGTTGTCTGCTCTATTTTGTTTCTTATTGATGTTACTTTTGTATCTACTTCCCTCAAATAATCAATCAGTTCCCATACATTTATCTCATTTGTTTTTCTTTTAATATTTAAACAAATGCCATTGGGTTTGGTTAGTATGCCAATAGTTTTTAAATATTTATTGCTATGAATTTTGAGTTCTTGTTCTATAGACAAACGCCCCCTATTATATAAGTGGACTCCCAAATATTCGTTGTCTATGTTGATATTTCTTGTAACTGTAGGTCCTTTCTTGCTAATTTGCTCCTTAGCTATCTGAACAATTATTTGCTCTCCTATATTTACATTTTCTCTAAAAGTAAAAAAAAATTCGTCTTTAATAACCATGAAACCATTTTGATTCCATCTATCCAATTTAACAAAAGCTATATTAATGTTTTTTAAGATACTAACAACGATGCCTATATATATATCACCGACATTGTAAGTAGAATGAACCCCTATAATTTGCTTTAAGCGGTAATTATTGTATGAGATTGCAACTTTTTTTTTTCTTCTACAATTATGTAATTTTTCATCTTTGTTTCGTTTGTGCATTAGAGCCTAAGGAAAGAAAAAAAATTATGTAGGATAATTTTTTGATCCCTTGTCTACATTTTATAATCCCCGAGCAAAAAGTAAAAGTAACAACATATAAATATTTATCTGTTGTTACCTTTGATTTACATAAATTAGTAGTAAATCTTTCCTCCGCCCCACTTCTCAGCAGATAACTTAGGTTGAAGTAGAATATGTCCGCCAATAGCGAACAAGTCTTCATCATTTAGGCTTCTCATCTTAGGGAAGATATCAGCACTTTTAATACTAGGATGTACTTCTGCAATAGACTCTAGTCCATCGTAGCTCTTAGGATCCTTCAGATAATCTATAAGAGCATTAATATTATCACGTGGAGGAGTTGCAAGACTTAAAGCATCTGGCTCTAGTCCAAGGTTAGGATTCGTCTTTGTAAGACCACCTACGTGACATGAACCACATGAAGCATTGAATAGTCTTTTCCCGCGCTTAACTTGCTCAGGAGTTAATACTACAGTTGTTCCTGATTGATCTAATGGAACACTTCTTGTGTTTTCATCTAGATCAAGGGCATAAGCTGAAGATGAGAATAAAGTTGCACACAGAGTAGCTGTGATAATGAAACCAAATCTTTTTAGCATGTTGTATTATCTTTATATAAATGCTTTTTTTTTCCGAGAAGACCTTACAGATCTATTCTATATAAAATAATTCTAGTCTTCTATAGTTAGTATCTTATATTTTGTGAAGATACTTTTAATAGTATCATTAGTTTTCCTTGTTATAAACAATAAAAGAAGATGTGTAAATACAGCTTGGTACTTTACATTACTAAAGCTGTATTTTACCCACACACCTTCTAAGATAAATAATTGATTAATTACGTGTTACTCTGTCAGATTGACTAACTAAAAATACAGCTGTACCAACTGGAATAACCACGATAAATAACCCTAAAAGTAAGCTATTAATAAAAGCTGCTAAAGATGGAGTCATAATAATCCTCTATATTTTTTACCGCTGCTACTTTCTATTTTTAAAATGAAAGTTCCTAATTAATAATTTACCATCTAATTCTGTGATAAATACATTAATAATAAGTATTTTTACGAGAAAAAAAACAAAAATTATAGTTATTAAAATGTATATCTGGAGTGTATCAACAATATAGTAGCTCCTTTGCTGCTCCCTTCCAGGCCTGACAAGGTTAAGAGTATATATTGTATACACCCAGATACATTAATATATTAACATGTTGTTATGATTCATTCAACAACACTGTAATTTATATAATTTCTTAATTACATTGGGAAATAAAGCATGTCCGGAACGAAACGGTTGGCTTCAATGATTAAGCCTGTAGTTAATGATAGCCACACTGTTAGTAATACAGGTGCTGTTGAAAGGTATTTTAGAAAGTTGCTATCCATGATATATTATTTGTTTTATTCTTGATTATCTAGGAGACACTGTAATTTCATCTGCGGGTACGATTAGCTTACCGCTTGTGAACTCTTTAAATGCAGCTACAGGCCAAACAAACCCAGTTGCAACAAAACTAAGTGCTACAGGGACGTCGATAATAATTTCTTTTTCAGTTGGCTTATCAGTTCCTCTAGCAAATAGTACATAACTTCTTCCTACCCAACCAATCCAACCAGCTATGTAAAGAAAGAATATTCCAGGAACAACAAATTCTCCTGAATGACTCCATCTACCATCTGTAATTAAGTGTGGTAATCCATCTGTTCCGCATAATAAGCCTGCTTCACCGTATTGGGCAAATCTACCTTTTGTTTTTTCAATTTGCTTTTCTAGTGCTAATGCTGGAGGAGTTCCTGCTTCATACTTTGTTAAGCGACTTTCTAATTTCTTAACGCTTCCATCAAGACGCTTAGCGAATTCTTTCGAAGTTTTACAAGGTACTAGTCCTGCTACGTCAGCATTAGCTGACATAGGAAGTGCTACAAATAAACATAGTAGCAATGTTGAGATCCATTTCTTCACGATTTTATACTCCATTTCATATTTAGTTACATACTATCATTCTTCTGACCTATTAGAATCTTTTGTAAAGAAAGTCTCATATATTTCCTCATTTATTCTAAATAAATCAAATCTTCTAGACATATCTTTAATCGTATGATAGATTAGGTTTAGTAGCGTAAGCTAACGGGATGTAGCGCAGTTTGGTAGCGCGCCTGCTTTGGGAGCAGGATGTCGCAGGTTCGAATCCTGTCATCCCGATTTCGGAATTCTTCTCTTCAGTATTTGTATTCTAGAAGCTGCTGTTTCATTATCTGGCTCTTTTTCTATAACTTGTCTGTATGCTGAAAGTGCTTCACTAATCATTCTTTGTTTTTCATAAGCATATCCAAGGTTGTTTAGAGCTACTGTATAATCATCATCGTTCTTTAAAGCTTCCTTGTAGTAGTATATTGCTAATTCATATTGCTCAGTTTCTGCATAGGTAAATCCTATAGTATTATAAAGACTAGATATTCCTTCTAAGTCTTCATTTTTCCATATTTGTAAAGCATATCTAAATTGTAGTATTGCTTGATCAAATAATTTCTTTGATAAATAGATTGACCCTAGTTCATAATAATCTTCTGCATTTGCTTCGTTATTTCTGATTTTATTTTGTAAAACTGAAAGATTATTTTCTATTTCTTTCCTTTCTATTATTTGTCTTCCGATAAAAACACTCAAAGTAATTAGCGAAACTAGCAAAATAGAAAGATACAATAAAGGGACTATATTATCCATACATTTGGTGGTGTTATTTTGTTCATTCACTTTTAGTATAAACTTAACTCGTTAACTTTCTCTATAAGTTTTATTCTCTGGAGAAAAAAAGCTTGACATCTATTTAAATATTAGTTATCTTTTTATACATAGAGTTAATATAGTACCTAAGCCCCCATCGTCTAGAGGCCTAGGACATCTCCCTTTCACGGAGGTAACGGGGATTCGAATTCCCCTGGGGGTATCAATTAAATTTTAAAATTTTATATTCTATACTGTTTTTTTATTTTTATTTATGATTCTTAAAATAAAAAGCGAAAAGCGTTTTTCTTTAACATTTGGTTATTATTATTTAAAATGGACTGCCCGGGATTCGAACCCGGAACAAATCGGTTAAAAGCCGAGTACTCTACCATTGAGTTAGCAGTCCTGCATATTTCTTATCATAGAAATATCATATTTCTTTAACAAAGACAAGTCTTTCTGTTTAAAGTACTTTTTTTATATCATCCTTCCATCTAGTGGATTTTGATTGGTCTTTTCGTAAACCGTTCTTTAAGATTTAAATCTAAAGACTAATCTTTTCCAAAAATTAATTTCCTCTGTTGAATTAATCTATTATCATGAAGGTTAGAAGATAATTGTACCAAGATAGATACTCTTACACTATTACTTCAGTGTTAAGTATCTTTCTGTGTGTTGCAAAAGACTTAATATTTCATTAAAAAATGAGGTTATCTAATTATGCCTAATCTACAGACTCTAGCACAACTTGCATCCCTTTTCCTTGTGATAACAGCTGGTCCAGCTATTATTGTCCTTATAGCTTTAAGACGTGGCAACCTATAAGGTAATTTTTCTTTTCTTATTGTAGGTCAGATGTATTAAGAAATCTTAAGTACATTTACCCTACAATAAGTGAATTATTTCTGGATTTGATCAATTAGATAATCTAAATTAATTTCTTGAGCGCTTCCAGAAAATTCATTATCAGGAGTTAAGAAAAGCATACAGTGGCATTCTTTTCGTTCTCTCATAGGAACGCAAGGACAATTCCAATATGCTATAGAGACCTCAATAGCCTTATCATCATAATGACGGCAAGGACACAATGGAGCTCCATATTGGTCTTTGTGTCTAGCTAATCCCTCAATAACTATTGATGTAACACTCAAGTCTGAACAAAAAAAAGTATTAGTTCTTTGTGCGTATGTTTCAGCGAACTTCTGCATTGCTTGTAAGCTTTTTGGGTTATCCATTTTATTTTTTATTTCTTACTTTTATATTCACTTTTTCGATGTTTGTAGATATCTTCTTAAATTAAGACTTAGTTTTAAAAATATATTTACTTATTTTCATACTACATTATTTGCCAGTTATAATACAGTAGACTACTAGATGTTATAGTAGATTTAGTAGAACTTTTTTCAATATATTCTCTCTATTTGGAGGTTGTAAAATTATGACAGCTGCTTATCTGCCTTCTATCCTTGTACCTATCATTGGTATTATATTTCCAGGTTTCGTTATGGCTTTTGCTTTTATTTACATAGAGCAAGATGAAATTGCTTAAAAAAAAGAATTAAAGAAACTCCATGCAATTTATATGCATGGAGTTTCTTTAATTCTTTTTTTTATAAAGATGACCCAACACCAGAGTAAGAACCGAATATAAACAGTCCTACAACTGTTAATGCAGCCGTTCCACCGACTGTTGCAATAAGCCATAAAGGAATTCTACCTGTACTAGCCATATGATTTTTCTCCTGATCTGATATTCTATAAAACTAATTAGTTTTACAGGTTAATTAATTTTTTTTGCAATATTGTATTTATTCCGTAGTACTTCTTAATTGAAGAAGTAGCTAGAGAATAATACTGCAAGTACAAAAATCGTAAGTAAGCCCCAGAAAAGCGAAGTACGATTTAATTCAACTGGTTGTTTATTAGGATTAGGACCGCTCATATTAAACTCCTATCTTTGAATAAATTGCATAGAAGTGATTGCACCAAGGAAGAAAACTGTTGGAACAGCAATACCATGGATAGCTAACCATCTGAAAGTGAAAATAGGATACGAAATAGGTTGCTTTATCTTACTCATTTAATGCTCCTATAATTATTATAAACCTTTTGTTAGATCTTCTAGTTCTTGTTTCGCGCTGAAGCGATCATTAACTAGTGGAACTTGTTGACGCTCTTGTGTGAAGTACTCATTAGGTCTAGGCGTACCAAAAATATCGTACGCTAGTCCAGTACTAACAAAAAGCCATCCTGCTACGAAAAGAGCCGGAATAGTAATACTGTGAATAATCCAGTAACGAATACTAGTAATTATATCAGAGAAGGGACGTTCTCCTGTTGAGCCTCCTGACATAGATATTACCTCCTGAAAAAGTAGTAAAGGGAATTTATAAAGAACTGTGTTGCACCATTAGTCCTATTTATCAGATAGACAAAATCATAAATGTCTAGTCTATAGATGGAATTAATAGTGATTATGTTAGTTAAGCTTAATGCTTTTATTACCTGACATCTCCATTATACTGAAGAGCGTTTATTATTGTATGGTAATATCACAAATAGATAGAAATATTCAAATATTCTTAATCATAATTAGCTAGTATCTGTTAATAAATAGAATTTTTTTTATTTAGCTCTCGTTGTTTGACAGTTGACTATTAGCCGTATCTGGTCTTTTAGAACGACAACGAACCATGTTCTATCGTGAAAAAGATATTGAATATTTAACCTTATTTATGGTAAAAAACATAGTTATTCTTATACACTTAATGTGCTCTTAGGTCAAAAAACATAAATACAAAAAACTTTTTTCATTTTTTGTTGTGACGAATACCAATAGAATCCGATCCACTAATGACCAGAAACAATACTTTTGTTAATAGAATTTATTCCTTTTCAGATTGTTGGGAGATAAAGAATTTGTCTTTTTTATTTGACACTAAAACTTTAAGTTTCTTAATAACTATTTTTAAATGATATTTTTGATATGTATCCAGGATACACATAAAAAAAACTATATCTTTTAACCTTACACAAAGGCAAAAGATATAGTTTTTCTTCTCAATAGCGGGCAGAGGGAATCGAACCCTCAGCATTAGCTTGGAAGGCTAAGGTTTTACCACTAAACTATGCCCGCTTCTTGTTCTTATAAGATTATATCATAAATTAATTCTATGTCTATTATTTTTATAAACCCTCTAGAGGCACCTCTAAGAAACTAGCTAATTCAACAGCTTCTTCTTCAATTTGTGATAATAATAATGGCTCCCCTACCCGTGTTATGGGTACTTCTCTCTGATCCTTTGTTCGTAAGTAAATTTCCCTTTTGGGATTTATTCCTTCTGATATAATTAGTTTAACAGACTTAATTTCTTTCATTGAATAGGAAAGACAAATCTCTTTCTTTTTCCCTGGAAAACCTAGTCGGAATATCTCTATTTTTTTATTCTTTTTATCGTATAAATTATATCCCCCTCCTACATTTAAATAGATTGTTGCGCCCAAAAATGCACTTAGTAAGATTCCCGTTGTTCCGTAAAATGTCATTACGATTCCTTGCGGAATAAATACAATTTCTTTTGTATCTGCAAATGGTAGTAATTGAGATCCTAGATAACTTGATAAACCTGCTAAGAAGAATCCACTTCCTCCAATAAAGGTCATAATCATCCACAAATAATTGCTAGTTCTCCGAGATCCTAGAATAAGATCATAGCGAGTATCCATAGTACTTTTTTATATAAATTTTTTATTAGTAAAGAAAGTGCTTACTTGGATTTAACTTCCAATTAAGCACAATTAATTTTTAAATAAGTTTGATCGAAGAAAGACCAAAGTAAAGTCCAGCTGCAAAACCGAATGCACAAGCTAATAAAATAATGTAACCTAATAGTATGCTCATAGTAAGATTCTTTACAAAGTGATAATATATAAAGTATACATTACTGTAACTTTCTTTTACTTAATATTTTATTAAGAGAGTTTTTTTTACAAAATCTAATTAATATTGCTACTATATAAGTAGTGAATGAACAAACTTATTGTTAATTATAAAAGTAATATGTCACAATTTATTAAACCGTATAATGATGATCCCTTCGTAGGTAACTTAGCTACTCCAGTGAGTACATCAAGTTTTACTAGATCTTTGCTAGGAAATTTACCTGCTTATAGACCAGGAATATCTCCACTTTTTAGAGGTCTAGAGATAGGAATGACTCATGGATACTTCCTAGTAGGACCTTTCTATAAGTTAGGCCCATTAAGAAATTCTGATGTAGCACTATTATCGGGTTTCTTCTCTTCTTTAGGCCTTGTAATTATCATGTCTGCTTGTCTTGCTATTTATGGTGTTGTATCTTTTGAAGATAGTGAAGTAAGCGATCAACTTCAAAGTTCTAAAGGATGGAAGCAATTTACATCTGGTTGGTTAGTAGGTGCTATCGGTGGAGCAAGTTTTGCTTTTGTATTACTTAGTAATGTAAAACTATTCTAAACACCTAAAAAATCTAAGGTTCTAGGTCAGATTTTCTTTTATATTCTGACCTTAGAATTAGTCATTCATTTCATGATATGTTGCCACAGCTGAAGGCGACACTTGATTCAGATACCTAAATATCCAGTATTTAAATACTGTATCTAGAACAACTGGGAAAGTTGCGATAAATAGGAAGATAAGATCATGATTCTCAGGTAAGCCAAAGTGTCTAAGACCATTTTCTAGAACTACCTCCCATCCATGTGTTGAGTGGAAACCAACAAATATATCAGTAAATAGTATGATAAGAAATGCTTTAGCTGTATCACTCAATCCGTATATTAGTTCATTAATAAACGATTTTAAGACCGCTATTTGTCTTCCTCCAGTAAACACTAGATACGCAAAACTTATAAATGCAAGTATGTCTGAAAGTAAGTTTTTAATTGCATCAGTACTTTCTTGAACAAAGAACTGCGCTAATTCCATAGCTTTATTTTTTACTTCTCTATCAATTGATTCTTGTGATAGAGGTGGAGATTGCCCAATCAAGATCTCGAAATGTATTTTTTCCTCAAATCTTTGTAATTCTCCAAATGCTCTTTCTTCCTGTGATGCATTCAAGAAGATATCTGATTGATTATCATTCCAGAAGTAATCAATAAACGGAGAGAATATAAAATTCCTTGATATTTGATTAACAATGAAAGGTACGGCAACTAATAAGATTAAATACTTAATAGAAGCAGCTGTTTGATATCTAGAAACTCTGAATTCTTCAATGATCTCTGATTCTGAGTTTGGTTCTAATTCTTTCTTAAACTTTTCAAACGTTTTTGTGATAGAACGTGGTACTGGACCTGTCTTTTCAAAAGCAGACTGATTTATATTATTTAAGCGCCAATTCTTCATTTTTACTTTGTTTTTGTTTACTTTATCCTAATTGAACTTCTAAATTCTTTTACATCAATTTTATTAATCTTTTTTTTAGAGACTTTCAGAAATTCTGATTGAGAATATTTATTTCTAAACTTATATTTTTATGGCCAACTCTTCATATCTAATGTGACCTTTTATAACATTATAGTATACATATCAGTTTTTCCCCATTCTCCTTAGATTACTGATATTTTTTTTGAAAAAAAATATTTAGTATTTCGTTTTTTTTATTTTACACAGTATAAAAAATAAAGATAACTGGGAACATTAAAGAATGTTCCCAGTTATCTGGCTCTGTGTGTCATGATTACCGGTTTCACCGTCAAACGAATTCACACTATTAGCTCCTTTGACTATTCTAAATCTTTTCTGTTTGGGTTTCTCGAAGCATCATTAGATAGGAAACCAAATGCGAAAAGAGATACAAACAAGGTCACTGTAGTATAAACAACAATCTTTAATGTGAACATTATCTATCTCCGGAAAAATTTTTTCTATCTACATTAGTAGATCTGTACTGTTATTATTATATATCTAGTTCTTGAATAAAATGAATTACCATGAAACTTTTGTAACTTAATTACAATAGTTTTTACAGTGATTTTTCTTTCTCATCACTTAATTCTTTTAATTTTCTCAAGATTCGTCCAAAATAATCTTGCATATAACCTTCAAGTGTCGCAGTTTCATTTTCTTCAAAACCGAAGAGTTTATATGTCGTCTTCATATCACTAGTGAAGTCTTCTCCGGTTGCTAATAATTCAGCAAACGCTAGTCTCTCCGCTATATTAGCTCCCCATTCAAAAAATCCCATTAATTGTCTAAATATTATCAGCGCACTAATAGGAATTTTAGTAATTCGTGCTGTTTGTCCAGATAGACGTTCACAAAGTTGTATGATTTCTTGAGAATTCCAATTTTTTCTTCCTACTAGAGGGAATTTTTGAGATTCTGTCTCTTTTAGTGCTAAACTTCGCAATGCAAATTTTGCTATATCAGATGTATCTATATATCCTATTGATGTATTTTCTCCAGTCACCCAGATAGGTTGTTTTTCTAATATTGGAATTGCATATTGGCTAATAAGTCCTTGGAAGAATCCTCCAAGATAAAATATCGTATATTTTATCCCCGATTTTTGTAAATAGAATTCTATATCTAGCTTTAATTTTACCAGTGGAACATCCGAATATTTTTCACTATTGATCACAGAGAAGAAAATAAATCTCTCTACATTTACAATTTTTGCTGCTTCTATTAGAGCTAGTTTACCTTTTAAGTCAACTGTCTCTGCGTTATATGGATCAGAAGGCCTAGCGGTAGATGCATCTATTATGGCTGTTACGTCCTTTAAGGCCAGAGGCAATGTCTCTGGTAAACTTAGATCACCATAAATCAGTTCTGCTCCCCATTCTCTAAGAAAATAAGCTTTTCTCAAATTCCTAACCAAGCACTTTACTTGGTAACCTTCGTCTATAGCTCTTCTGACAATTTGTCTGCCTAAAGTTCCAGTAGCCCCTACTATTAGTAATGTCATATATTTTTATAAAAATCTTAGAGATTTTTTCTTTAATTAATAAATTGGAAGTTGTCTACATTGATTATAATCCTCTATTAGAGGCATGAGTGAAGAGGGACTTGAACCCTCACGACATCAAGCCGGCACATTTTGAGTGTGCTGCGTCTACCATTCCGCCATTCACCCTGTTTATGACTATTATCTATAGTTAACAGTCTCCTATTTTAAGTGAAGATCAATCAATATTTTTTTTTGACTTTTTTCTTCTGACGATTGATAGAATATCTATAACACATTTTATCAATTTAAAAAGTATGGTCAACACAGATACTTCATTAGATACATTTAATGAAAAAGATCAGAGTAATTTAGATGTGCAAAAAATTCTTGCTCAACCTTACAAATATGGTTTTACTACTGACGTTGAAGTAGAAGATTTTCCAAAAGGGATAAATGATGACGTTATTAGGTTAATTTCATTGAAAAAAAGAGAACCTCAATTTATGCTGGACTTCAGATTGAGGGCTTTCGCATATTGGCAAAAGATGATTGCTCCTACATGGGCATCTCTTCATTACACAGATATTGATTATCAAAATATACTTTATTATTCTGCTCCGAAAAAAAAGGATAACTTATCAAGTCTAGATGAAGTCGATAAAGACATTTTATCAACCTTCGAAAAACTAGGAATTCCACTAACAGAACAAAAAAAACTAGCTAATGTTGCTGTAGATGCGATATTTGATAGCGTATCAGTTGGAACCACTTTTAAAGATGAGCTCTCTAAAGTTGGAGTTATTTTTTGTCCTATTTCTGAAGCATTACAATCTCATCCATCCCTAGTAGAGAAGTATTTAGGTACAGTAGTTCCTATAGGCGATAATTATTTTGCAGCACTAAATTCAGCTGTTTTTAGTGAGGGGTCTTTTTGTTACATTCCTCCTAATGTTACTTGTCCATTAGAGTTATCTACATATTTTAGAATAAATAATCAGGATTCTGGTCAGTTCGAGAGAACGTTGATTATAGCTGATGTTAATAGCAAAGTTAGTTATTTAGAAGGTTGCACGGCGCCTCAATTTGATACAAATCAGTTACATGCTGCTATTGTTGAGTTAGTTGCATTAGATAATGCAGAGATTAAGTACTCTACTGTACAAAATTGGTACTCAGGTGATGAAAATGGAATTGGCGGAATATATAATTTTGTCACTAAGCGCGGCTTATGTGCAGGAAAAAATTCTAAAATTTCTTGGACACAGGTTGAAACAGGTTCATCTATTACGTGGAAGTACCCTAGTTGCGTTTTAGCCGGAGAAAATTCAATAGGTGAATTTTATTCTGTAGCATTGACCAATAACTATCAGCAAGCTGACACTGGAACCAAAATGATTCATGTAGCTCCTAGAACAAAAAGTCGTATTGTTTCAAAAGGCATATCTTCCGGTAACTCCAAGAATACTTATAGAGGTCAAGTGAAAATTGGACCAAAAGCTCATCACAGTGTCAATTATTCTCAATGTGATTCTATGTTAATTGGAGATAAATCACAGGCAAATACTTTCCCTTATATACAAGTTAATAATCCAACAAGTACTGTGGAACACGAAGCTTCAACTTCTAAAATAGAAGAAGAACAGTTGTTCTACTTCTTACAACGCGGTATAGATATGGAGTCGGCTATAAGCTTGATGATTAGTGGCTTTTGTAAAGATGTTTTTAGCGAGTTGCCTATGGAATTTGCTCTAGAAGCAGACCGCTTATTAAGTTTAAAATTAGAAGGAACAGTTGGATAAAAAAAATATGGTTAACACTTCGCCTATCCTTGAAATTCAAGGGCTTAAAGCATCAATAAATGATACACCAGTTATCAAAGATTTAAATTTAAAGGTCAATGCTGGTGAAATCCACGCAATAATGGGAAAAAATGGTTCTGGTAAAAGCACGTTTGCCAAGATTGTAGCTGGTCATTCAGCTTATAGGATCACAGGAGGAGATATTTTGTTCAATGGTGAGTCTATTATTGAAACTGATCCTGAAGAGAGATCTCAAAAAGGGATATTCTTAGGTTTTCAGTATCCAATAGAAATACCTGGAGTAAGTAATGCTGATTTTCTGCGGCTTTCTTGCAACGCAAGAAGAAAATATCAAGGTTTAGAGGAACTAGATCCATTAGAGTTTTTTGATTTCATCACACAAAAGTTAGAAGTTATCAATATGGATCCTGCATTTTTGAATAGAAGCGTTAATGAGGGATTCTCTGGTGGTGAAAAAAAACGTAATGAGATACTTCAGATGGCTGTGTTAGACACAAAGTTATCTATATTAGATGAAACAGATTCAGGGCTAGATATTGACGCTTTAAAAATTGTTGCTAAGGGAATTAATAGTTTAGCTAACGAATCTAATGCTGTAGTTTTGATAACTCACTATCAACGACTACTAGATTATATTGAGCCAACGTTCATACATGTGATGCAAGATGGGAAAATTATAAAAACTGGAGATAAATCACTGGCTAAAGAACTGGAAACAAAAGGCTATGATTGGTTAAAATAAAAAAACTCAAAGTTATTAATTAATTAATAACTTTGAGTTTTTTTATTGCGTTATTGTTAGTTACTAATTAAGCAAAACTGCTCTTTGTACTGCTAATAACTTCTTTTAGCATAGCTTCAGCTTCTGGTGAGAAAGCTTTAGTCTCTTTAACAATCTTAGCGTACTCAGGCTTTGAGTTTCTTAAGTTTGTTCTTAGAGTTTCAACGAAAGTTTTTACTTTCGCTACTTCAATATCATCTAAGAAACCGTTAATACCTGTGTAGATAATTGCTACTTGCTCTTCTACTGGAATAGGAGAGTTAGCTGCTTGCTTAAGAATTTCTCTTAATCTTTGACCTCTTGCTAGTTGATTTCTTGTAGCTTGGTCTAGATCAGAAGCAAACTGAGAGAACGCTTCTAATTCCGCGAATTGTGCTAGTTCCAGTTTTAGTTTACCAGCTACTTGCTTCATTGCTTTGATTTGCGCAGCTGAACCAACACGTGATACAGAAATACCTACGTTAATAGCTGGTCTGATACCTGCGTTAAATAAATCACCAGATAAGAAAATTTGTCCATCTGTGATTGAAATAACGTTTGTAGGAATGTATGCAGAAACGTCACCAGCTTGCGTTTCGATAATCGGAAGTGCAGTCATACTTCCTCCTCCTAGAGCATCACTTAATTTAGCAGCTCTTTCTAGTAATCTAGAGTGAAGGTAGAATACATCACCAGGGAAAGCTTCTCTTCCAGGTGGTCTTCTTAGAAGTAGAGACATTTGTCTGTACGCATTAGCTTGCTTAGTTAAATCATCATAGATTACTAAAGTAGCTTGTCCTTTGTACATGAAGTATTCTGCAATAGCTGCACCTGTGTAAGGAGCAATGTATTGTAGAGTTGCTGGGTCATCAGCATTAGCGGCTACGATCACTGTGTAATCTAAACCACCCTTCTCTTCTAATTGAGTAACTACAGCAGCAACAGAAGCTGCTTTTTGTCCGATTGCTACGTAAACACAAACAACGTTTTCTGTTTTTTGGTTAATAATAGTATCGATTGCTACTGATGTTTTACCTGTTTGACGGTCGCCAATAATAAGTTCACGTTGGCCTCTACCAATAGGAATCATAGAGTCAATTGCAGTGATACCTGTTTGCATAGGCTCACAAACAGATTTTCTAGAAATAATACCAGGAGCAATAGATTCTATTAATCTAGTGTCACTAGTGCTAATATCGCCTTTACCGTCGATAGGTGCACCTAAAGCGTTAACAACACGGCCTAAGTATCCATCACCTACAGGAACTTGAGCAATTTTACCAGTAGCTTTTACAGAACTACCTTCTAAAATCCCTCTACCTTCACCCATTAATACAACACCTACGTTGTCAGTTTCTAGGTTTAGTGCGATACCGATTGTTGAATCTTCGAATTCAAGTAACTCTCCAGCCATTACTTGGTCTAATCCGTAAACACGAGCAATACCATCACCAACTTGTAATACAGTTCCAACGTTTGCTACTTGTACGCCTTGGTCATACTTGTCTATTTGTTGACGGATGATGCTGCTAATTTCGTCAGGTCTAATGTTTACCATATCAATGCTTGGCTATTTTGATAAATTATAATTTTTGTGATTCGTTATTTCAGTTATTTTAAACTGAAGCTCCTAAGTAAGAAGAAAGTTGTCTTAATTGATTTTGAACACTTGTGTCAATGATCTTAGATCCAATTTGTACTTTGAATCCACCAATAAGACTTGCATCTACTTTAAGGTTTAACTTGATTTGCTCGGCTTTAGTCATAGTTTTTAGTTTCTCTACTAAAGTTTCTGTTTGAGCTGATGATAGTTCTACTGATGAAGTTACATATGCTATTTCGATAGCAGAATTTTTGTAAGCTAACATTAGTGCTGCCTCTACGATTGATTCTAAGTAGTTAATTCTACCTCTGTCGCAAAGTACCATCATAAACTTAACAGTGTTAGCATCAACGTTACCTGCAAAAATAGATTTAATAATATCTTTTTTAGCAGTAGATGATATTAATGGGTTAGCTATTGCTTTTTGTAAATCTTTTGATTCAGATAAAGCTGCAGCAATGCAATCAAGGTCATTAATTACAGTACTTTTGTTAGCTATGTCAAGGAAAGCATCAGCGTAAGGCTTAGCTACTTTAAGGTTTTTACTCATAGTTGCCCTCCTAAATTAGATATGTTCGAATCTATGACTTTTGACTGTAAGTTAGGAGTCATGTATTCTTTTAGTTGAACTGTTACTTTTTGGATCGCAAGATCAGTAATATGTTGCTGGATTTGCTTTTTGATTTGCATTTCAGCCTTTTCTATACTAGCCTTACCATTGTTCGTAAGTCTTTCAATATCTAGCTTACCTTGAGCTAAAATACTTTCTTTAACTGTACGAGCAGTCTTTCCAGCTTCTTGCTTTATCTGTTCAATAACAGCTTGAGCTTGTGTTAATTGCTTTTCAGATTCTAGTAATCTTGAATTAGCTTGTACAAGTCTTTCTTCAGCTTCTTGTATAGCTTCTGCTACCTTTTGCTGTCTCACTTCAAGTGCTGAAGTTAAGAAGTTGCGGCCTAAGTACACAACACCAGAAAGTAAAATGGCTATGTTAATAACATTAGCTTCTAAGAAGTTACTTGGATTAAAACCAAAACCTTTTTTAGTTTCTGAGGCTAGTTCAGCTAGGCTGCTAATCAATAAAAAATCATTCATAATTTCCATAATTCATAAGCTACGTAATAATTTTGTTACTCAATTTTCAATTTAATGATGTAATGAGATATATCGAAGTTTAGCCTGCTAATTGACCGCTTAAAAGCTTGTTTTTAATTTGCTCACTTAGAGTGTTCACTTGTTTTTCTAAAGCTTGTAAAGCTTTGTCTTTTTGTGAATTAAGCTGAGTAGTAGCTTCGTTAACTAAAAGCTCAGTGTCTTTTTGGGCTTGCTTGATTTCCATTGCAACTATCTCTTGAGCTTCTTTTTGAGAGGAAGCAATAATCATTTGGGCATCTCTTCTTTCTTTAGCCAGATCTTGCTCATATTGCTTAGTAATAGCTTCAGCTTTTGCTAAAGTTTCTGAAGCTTTAGTAAGATTGTTACGTATGTATTCATCTCGTTCATCTAGAACCTTTGCAATGGGTGTATAAAATATAGCATTTAGTACAACCATCATCAGTAAAATTTGCAGTGCCATCAATGGCAGAGTAGCGTTGAAATCAAATAAGCCACCCTCAGCCAGTAAGAATAGGGAGTTTGTCATTGTAATTATTTTTTTAGTTGACCCTTAAAAAAATGAAATCCAGATACAGTTTAACCACACAAAGTGGTTAAACTGACTAAAAAATATTTAGCTTGTAAAAGGACTATGCAGTGAATGGGTTAGCGAATAGTAAAGCTAGTGCTACAACTAGACCGTAAATTGTTAGTGATTCCATGAATGCTAAACTTAAAAGTAAAGTACCACGGATTCTACCTTCAGCTTCAGGTTGACGAGCAATACCTTCAACAGCTTGAGCAGCAGCTGTACCTTGACCAATACCAGGACCGATAGCAGCTAAGCCTACAGATAAACCAGAAGCAACAACAGATGCAGCAGAAACGATAGGATTCATAATATTTGTAAGTATTTAATTAATAATTATTTTAGAAAATTTCAGATTCCATTATACATTACTTATTTTTTAATACAACTCTACTAGTGATGATCTTCTAGAGCTTCACCAATATAAGCTGCAGATAAAGTAGAGAAAATTAGTGCTTGCACTGAACTCGCAAATAATCCTAATGTCATCACAGGTAATGGAATTAAGATTGGAACTAATAAAGCAAATACAGATACCACTAATTCATCAGCTAGAATATTACCGAATAAACGGAAACTTAAGGATAACGGCTTAGTGAAATCTTCAAGAATATTAATTGGTAATAATATAGGTGTAGGGCTTACGTAACGTGAGAAATATCCAATTCCCTTCTTGCTTAGTCCAGCATAGAAGTATGAAAGTGAAGTTAATAAAGCTAATGCTACAGTTACGTTAATATCGTTCGTAGGTGCTGCTAATTCACCTTCAGGTAATTGTATTAATTTCCAAGGAATTAAAGCACCAGCCCAGTTAGAAGTGAAGATAAATAAGAATACAGTCGCGATGTATGGAACCCATGGACGGTATTCTTCTTCACCGATCTGGTTCTTAGCGATATCTTGTAAGAACTCGTAAACATATTCCATAAAGTTTTGAATTCCTTGTGGAGCTTGTTTAAGATCTCTTGTTCCAACTATGGTAAACGCTAATAGTGCTGCTGTTACTAGCCAAGATACTATGAATACTTGACCATGTAACTTCATTCCAGCTACTTCCCAGTAAAGGTGCGCTCCAACTTCTATCTCAGATAGAGAAAAAGCAGAGTCTAAAATATAAAAGCTATCTTGATACATACTTAATTACAATTTCTTTAAAGTGTCTATGATTGTATTGTTAAAGAAAGGCATGAATTTTACTTAACACATATAAATTATACCTTCCAAATTTACATATAAGAATAATTAATAAATCAGAATTGAAAGAAATTGATATGTCTAAAATATTTCCATTTTCTTACAATTATTATGCAACAAAGAAAATAAAACTGTATGAGTCATATGGGAATATTGAATAGCTTATATCAACTATCTTTTACTTACTTGTGAACTAAATTTATATATATAAATAATAAAGCTAGTTCAGATATAAGTAATATCTTAATAGCTTTGCTATTGTTTCTTCATTTTTTCGACTTCATCGCTAAAGTTTTCGGAGCGTTTTTCTAGCCCTTCTCCTAAGTTAAATCTTTCAAATCTACGAATTTGTATATTCTCTCCCATAAGAGCTATGTTACGTTTTACCAGCTCTTCTATAGTTATGTCAGAATCACGAATAAATGATTGTTCTAATAAGATCATTTCATTTAACCGCTTTTGTATTCTTCCTTCTACAATTTTTTCTTTTATTTCTTGTGGTTTATTCGCTAAATCATTCTTTTCTAATTCAATTTTTTTCTCTTCGTCTATTATGCTTTGTGGGATTTCTTTTAAACTAACAAACTTTACAGCAGGGCTTGCCGCTATTTGCATAGCAACGTTTTTTGCTAATTCTTGGAATTCTTCTCTTCTTGCCACGAAGTCTGTTTCACAGTTAACTTCTACCAGTACTCCTAATTTACCTCCCATATGAATATAAGATTCAATTATTCCTTCAGTTGCGATTCTATCTGCTTTTTTATTAGCAGAGGCTAGTCCTTTCTTTCTAAGACTTTCCATTGCTTTTTCAAAGTCCCCGTTAGATTCTTGTAAAGCTTTTTTACAATCCATCATTCCAGCGGCTGTTTTATCCCTTAATTCCTTCACTGTTTTTGCAGAAATTTCTGCTGCCATAATTACCCTCGCTAAAGTTAATTTAATAAGTTCTTACTAATTTTTTTCTATTGAACTGTTTGTAGTTCCTCAGAATCCTGTCTTTCTAAAGAAACTTTTCCATTGTTTCCTTCACAGATTGCATCCGCTATTTTTCCAAGAATTAATTTAATAGATCTAATAGCATCATCATTAGCAGGAATCGGAATATCTGCTAATTCTGGGTTGCAATTGGTATCCAGTATAGAAATAATAGGAATTCCTAATTTTCTGCATTCCTGTACAGCAGTACTTTCTCGTTTTTGGTCTACTATAACAACTAAATCCGGAAGGCGTTTCATATCTTTAATACCATCCAGATTTTTGCGTAGTTTTTCCAATTCTCTACGTAATAAAGCAGTTTCTTTTTTTGGAAGTCTGTCTAAGTAACCACTTTCCTCTTTATTCTCTAGATCTTTTAATCTTTCCACTCGAGTTCTGATTGTAAACCAGTTCGTTAATATACCCCCTAGCCATCTTTGGTTGACATAGTAAGCTCCACATCTTTCCGCTTCTTGTGCGACTACTGCAGCGGCCTGCCGTTTTGTGCCGACAAACAAGAAATTTTTTCCTTGTTCAGAAGCTTGGCGAGTGAATTCGCAAGCTTGAGTTAACAGCTGTGCTGTTTGAACTAGATCGATGATATGTATGCCATTTCTTTCTGCATAAATATAAGGGAACATTTTAGGATTCCAACGTCTAGATTGATGCCCAAAATGTACACCAGCTTCTAATAGTTCGGCTAAAGTAACAACCGCCATAATTTTTACTCCTTGTACTTTAAGTTTTTTAGGTTGTACGTAATATAGATAATCTTTTTTTTTCTAAATTTCTTTGCTTAGATTTAAATTCTGTTCTATCGTATCAAAATTATTAATAGGATTATCTATTAAAGGATAATTCCTTGCTATATTATCATCCAGGATAATATCTTCTATGTTCCGTTCTTCGTTACTATTTTTTTTATTTTCTCCATAGGAATTAGTTATTTGGTTTTTTTTCTCTGAAACAAAGTTTTTAGATATGTCATTATATGAATTAAAACCTGTACCTGCTGGAATTAATCTCCCTATGATAACGTTTTCCTTCAGACCACGTAACCAATCAGCTTTTCCTTCTATTGCAGCTTCTGTTAAGACTCTTGTTGTTTCTTGGAAACTTGCTGCAGAAATAAAACTGTCTGTATTTAATGAAGATTTTGTAATACCTAAAAGTACTGGAGAATATCTAGCAGGAAATCCTTTCGTCAAAGTCATAGCTTCATTGATATTTTCAATTTGCTGCAATTCTACTAATTCTCCAGGTAGCAGAGTCGTATCTCCTCCATCTTCTACTCTTACTTTAGATGTCATTTGTCTAACAATTACCTCTATATGTTTATCTGAAATATCAACGTTCTGTGATTGATAAACATTTTGGACTTCATTGACTAAATATGTTTGTACTTTTTGTAATGATAACTTAGCTGCTTCATAAAGCTCCATTCTTTCTTTATAGAAGTTAAAAAATAATCCTAGCATTTCATGGGGATTGGGTGCCCCATCTGTTAATGGTTCAGCTAATATGATGTTATCTCCATTAGAAACAATAATTTTTTGTATTCCACTTATGATATATTCATTATATTCTCCATTAGAGCTTAATATCCTCACACATTTATTATCTTCAGAGTCATAACTTAGAGTAATTTTGCCAGGCCTTTGAGCAAGCTTACACGGTTCTTTCGGTTTCCGCGCTTCTAAAATTTCTTCAATTCTTGGAAGACCTTGCACAATATCTCCGGTTTTTGATCTTTCAAACACTAAAATGGCTAGAGTGTCGCCTCTTTCAACAAGTGTCCCATTTTTGACTTGTAATATAGCATTAGAAGAGACTAGATAGGGATTACCTGCCCTAATTTTAATAGTATCTCTTTTAATCTCTACAATCTGTCCTGAAGCCTGGGCAATTATACCATTAGCTATTTGGTCACCCGCCCTTATAAAATCTCCCTCTGAAACTTGAGGCGTTTGACTATAAATATCAATGATTTTTTCATCGTTTTGAGTAAGTATAAGTAGTTTAGAACTAGATTGATTTTTTGTGCTAACATTTTGCACGAAACCTTGTGAGTTTGCTAACAAGTGAGTTTCGGCTACAGTGCTACCAGCTTCTATAAGTTGGTTGTTTTGTACGCATAAACTAGTAATTGTCGATATTTGGTTCGCTTCACCAAAATCATCTTGTTTAATTTGCAGCGTTTCTAATACACTTAACTGCAATTTATACTTGTCATTGTGATTATTGGCGATAAACTCTACATCAGCAGATAAGTGTGGTTGATCAAAATCTACTGACATTACTAAATAAGTTTTAACCAAATCAACACCATATTTTGATTTAACTCTCTGCCCGTCTTTAAACAGTACTCTTTTTGTTGGTTTAATAGTAATAGAGTTCTTCTCTTTTGTCAGATAATTTAGGTCTAAGTATATTTCCTCGTTATCAATTTTGAATTCAGTTACTTGTCTAATTAATAGTTCACCTTGATTTCTAGATTGAAATTTTTCAACATAAAGAATCCCTTCAGACTGATATTGAGAATGTTCACTATCACTTTCTCTGACGATTTTTGGGTATTCATTATTATTAGTGTTACTAACACTTAAATATTTTGTCCCCGGTTTAATGATAACTTCTTTAACTATTTCATTCTCTTGTATAATTTGCACATATCCCTCACTGAGACTATATAATTCTTTTACAATCTCAGTTCCAGGACGAATGAACTCTCCTTCATCAACAAGTAATAAAGAAATATCTTTATTTATTTCATGTGTTTCTTCTGGTATCCATAATAAAGCTCCTTGACCTATGATTTCATAGCCCTTTTTACTTTTATTTTTTTTATTAATTTCAAAGCCATCATATTTAACTATGCCACCAGTTACTGTCTGATATTTAGAGTCAATAAGTTCTGCTATAATCTGTGAGTTTACTATCTTATTACCAGGAGAACATAACATATTGAATTTTATATTCTCAATACCGCTCATTTCTAAAAGATATGAAGGATCTGAATTATTACCATGTTGTTCATTAAGAACGATATTCGCGTTTTCTAAAGAGACTGAAGAAGTTACTATCTGTAGTTCAGTACTGTTGTTACCTTGGGTAGTATTATTTAATCTTACTACTCCGCCGTAGTCACTAATAACCTTGCTTGTAGCTAATACTGCGTCTTTAGTAACGAACTCTTTTTCTTGAATTTTTATTTCAGCATACGACGGTAGATTATAAACTTCTCCCGAAAGTATCCATAGGCAGCCACCTTTTGGAGTATTTGTGATCGCATTACCTTGACGATCTACTTTTTCTTCAACGTATAAATTAGAAAAACACACTTCACCAGAATTCTCACTATTAAGATCTTTAGTTACACGTTCGGTAACTAAATTACCTTTAGTACTGAGTTCTCCGATTATTTGGAATTTTTTAAATTGTTCGTTGTCATTCAGGAACAATATCGTACCTTGCTTGAATTCTATTTTGTGTTTGTTATATTCATTATCATACAAATCTAATTTGTAACTTTCCTCTAATATACATGCTTCTTCTCCATGTCGTGTGCGTATAAGTCGTGTACGTAAAGACTTCGGAATTCTTAAAACACCATCAAATGGCGCTTTAATTTGTTCTGCTAATTCTCCTGTAAAGACTCCTCCGGTGTGGAATGTTCGCATTGTTAATTGCGTCCCGGGCTCTCCAATTGATTGAGCTGCAATAATTCCTACTGCTTCGCCTAGATCCACTAGTGAACCGTGGGCTAAATTCCAACCATAGCAAAACTGACATACAGATCGCGAAGATTCACACGTCAAAGGTGATCTAACTATGACTGATTTTATTCCTGCTTTCACTATAAATTCAGCAGTATTATGATCCAAATCTTGATTAATATGGGCAATTACATTAGCACTATCTGGAGAATGTAAAGTTTCAAATAATACACGTCCTAATAGTCTATTTTGTAATGGTATTAAAGTTTGATTATTGCTAACCATATCTTTTAAAAGAATGCCTCTGTCTGTGTCACAATCAATTTCTCTTATGATTATATCCTGTGCGACATCTACTAATCTTCTTGTTAGATATCCAGAATCAGCAGTTCTAAGTGCTGTATCTACCAAACCTTTTCTAGCTCCATAAGAAGATATAATGTACTCAGTTACAGTTAAACCTTCTCTAAAATTACTTTTAATAGGTAAATCTATAATTTGTCCTTGTGGATCTGCCATTAAGCCTCTCATTCCAACAAGTTGTCTTACCTGAGAAATATTACCTCTTGCACCTGAAAAAGCCATGATATAGATAGTATTTAAAGGATCAGTGTCTTTGAAGTATTTGATTACTTCGTCTTTGAGCTCTTCACTAGCATTGTTCCAAGTATCTATTACTTTTTGAAATCTTTCGACTGTTGTTATTTCTCCTCTCTCATATTTTTGCTGAGTTAGATTTATTTCTTCGTTTGTTCTTTTAAGAAGCTCTCTTTTTGTGGGAGGTACTCTTAAATCTTCTACACTCAATGATAAACCGGCTTGAGTAGCATAATGAAATCCTAAATCTTTCAATTTATCAGCCAAATAAGAAGCCCTACCAGTACCATAGTTACTAAAAGCCCAAGCCATAAGCTTCTTTAGCTCTTTTTTATCAATAGTCTTATTAGTAAATTTTGGTTTAGGTGGAATAAATAAGTATTTTTCTTTCATTTTTATATTCTAATTTGCAACTTAGATTAAATTTTTAAAGTTCCTTATAAAATAGCTAAAGTCTCCATTTTTTTAGAACTATCTAAAGACTGAATTTATTAGTTAGATAATTTTAAGGCATCAAACAGAGTTTTATTTAATAAAATTCGTCCAGGTGTTGTTAGGATATATTGAGCAATTATTTGTTGGTTTTCATCAGTTTTTATAATTCTTTCTGTAAAGATATCCAAGGTATATTTATCTTTTAAAATACTTGTTTTAACTTTTATCTTTTCATCTTCAACTTCTCCATCAAACCTGACCCATACATATGAATGTAGGGCAATTTTTTTACATTCATAGGCCAATAATGCATCGTCTAAATCTGAAAAATAATATGCCTGATTCAATTGCTTAGAGGGATTATGAGTTGTTAAATAATAGCAACCTAATACCATATCTTGACTGGGCATAATAATTGGTTCGCCAGTTGCTGGAGATAGGAAGTTGTAAGGAGCTAGCATTAATAATCTAGCTTCTGCTTGTGCTTCTAAAGATAAGGGTATATGCACAGCCATCTGATCCCCATCAAAATCTGCGTTGAACGCTGGACAAACCAAAGGATGTAATTTGATAGCTCTGCCTTCTACTAAGATTGGTTCGAAAGCCTGAATACCTAATCTATGTAAAGTAGGTGCTCTGTTAAGTAACACAGGATGTCCTTGAATAACTTCTTCAAGCACATTCCATATAACAGATTCGTTCTTTTGTATCATTTTTTTCGCAGCTTTTATGTTATTAACTAAACCTTGATGTATCAGTTTGTGAATAACAAAAGGTTGAAACAGCTCTAAAGCCATTTCTCTAGGCAGACCACATTGATTCAATTGTAAGGTTGGCCCAACAACTATAACTGACCGACCAGAGTAATCTACTCTTTTTCCTAAAAGGTTTTGTCTAAATCTTCCTTGTTTACCCTCGATTATGTCTGATAAAGATTTCAGTGGTCTATTATTAGCCCCTACTACCGTTCTGCCTCTTCTACCATTGTCTATAAGAGCATCTACCGATTCTTGTAACATTCGCTTTTCATTTCGAATAATAATTTCTGGAGCCAAGATTTCTTGAAGACGAATAAGTCTGTTATTTCGGTTTAAAACCCTTCGGTAAAGATCATTAAGATCAGAAGTTGCAAAACGTCCACCATCTAATTGAACCATTGGTCTTAAATCAGGAGGTATTACTGGTAGCACTGTTAATATCATCCAAGCCGGGTCTGATCTTGTAGCTATAAAATTATCTATCACTCGTAAACGCTTTATGGCCTTATCACGTTTATTACCTTTTGTCGCTAAAACATCTTCACGTAAACTCTCAGCTTCTACTTCTAAGTCAACATCTTTTAATAGTTTTTGAATAGCTTCTGCACCTATTCCAACTTCTACTCCGTATAAATTTGAATCCTCTTGATATAATTGATCTTCTATTTCGATCCATTCATCTTCGCTTAGTAATTGTTTATAACGCAGGTTAGGACAATTTCCTGGACGAGTGACAATGTAAGAATTAAAATATACTATTTGTTCTACATCTTTCAATGGAATATCTAAGAGAATAGAAATATAACTTGGTAGACTTTTTAGATACCATACGTGAGTCACCGGTGCTGCCAATTCTATATGTCCCATACGATGTCTTCTGACCTTAGATTCAGCGACTTCAACTCCACATCTCTCACAAATAATGCCTTTATATCTGACTCTCTTGTACTTACCACAATGACATTCCCAATCTTTAACAGGACCAAAAATTCTTTCACAAAATAGACCATCCATTTCTGGTTTTAATGTTCTATAGTTGATTGTTTCTGGCTTAGTTACTTCTCCTACTATTTGACCATTAGGCAAAGTTCTTTCTCCCCATTTTCTTATTCTTTCTGGAGACGCTAAGTTTATCTTTACGTAATCAAAGTATTGTTCTAATTTCGCCATGATTTTAGTATTTCTTAAATTATTGATATTGTGTCTTTACTGTGCATTGATTAAGCAAAAGAGTTTTCCAAGTCTTCCCGAGTAATTGATTCATAAGTTGGTCGTGACGGAACTCTTCTATTGTTTAAGTTAGACATTAAATCAACCTCTATACCACGTGTTTGTCCATCTGGTAAATTTTCAATCTTATAAGCTCCTATATCTAATCCTAAAGATTGCAGTTCTCTCATCAGTACTTTAAAAGACTCTGGAGTTCCTGGTCTAGGAATAGGTTTGCCTTTGACTATTGCATTTAATGTTTCATTTCTACCTTGCATATCATCCGACTTGACCGTTAACAGTTCTTGTAATATATAAGAAGCTCCAAATGCTTCTAGCGCCCAGACTTCCATTTCTCCTAATCTTTGTCCACCATGTTGTGCTTTACCACCTAAAGGTTGTTGAGTTACTAATGAATACGGACCAGTAGACCGAGCGTGGATTTTATCGTCTACCAAATGGACCAGTTTTAGCATGTACGAGATTCCCAACATT
>JALRGZ010000209.1 GCA_023253295.1 Flavobacterium sp. | reverse complement strand
GATTATCTTTTTCTTAATAAAATACATCAAAAAATTATTTCACTGGCTTGAAATTAAAATCATTAATGAAGAGCATAAACGTATTAAAGGTATCAAAATTAGAAATTTCACTTTATTTGATGCACACCAACAAGTAAATGCGTTACTCAACATCAATACATTCCTGAAATGGATATTTATTGCCATTACCGTTTACATTACCTTACCTATTCTTTTCGGAATATTCCCCTGGACAAAAGATTTTGCAGGTGTTCTCTTTGGTTATATTTTGAATCCATTAAAAAAAATCGCCTTAGCTTTTTGGAATTATCTGCCAAATCTGATAACCATTTTAGTCATTATTTTTGTTTTCAGATATGTACTTAAAGGAATTAACTTTTTAAAAAGAGAAATTCAAAAAGGAAATCTGGAAATTCCCGGATTTTATGCCGATTGGGCTAATCCAACTTATCAGATTGTCAGAATCATTATTCTGGCTTTTATGATTGTGGTTATATTTCCCTATTTACCAAACAATGATTCTAAAGTTTTTCAAGGAGTTTCAGTATTTCTAGGATTCTTATTCACTTTTGGTTCGGCGGGTTCCTTATCTAATATAGTTGCCGGTTTAATCCTTACTTATATGCGTTTGTTTAAAATTGGTGACCGTGTAAAAATTGGCGAAGTAACAGGAGACGTTATCGAAAAATCCTTATTAGTTACCCGAATCCGAACGATAAAAAACGAAATTATTTCCATTCCCAATTCGACTGTAATGAACAGTCACACGATCAATTACAGCAGTGATGCTCCCGAAAAAGGTTTAATTATCCATTCAACAGTAACTATTGGTTATGATGTACCCTGGAAAAAAATGCACGAAGTTTTAATTGAAGCTGCAACAAGAACCGAATTAATTTTAGCAGAACCAAAACCCTTTGTTTTACAAACCAGTCTGGATGATTTTTATGTTTCTTACGAAATTAATGCATATGTAAAAGAAGCCAATAAACAGGCGGTAATCTATTCTAATTTACACCAAAACATTCAGGATGTTTGCAATGAAAACAACATTGAAATCATGTCGCCTCATTATAGAGCAGCTCGTGATGGAAGCCAGACCACTATTCCGGAAAATTATTTGGATAAAGATTATAAAGCACCTCCTTTCAATCTAAAAATTGATAAAGAAGAATAAGTAACCAGCGTATTACATTGTAGCTTCCATGATATAATTAGCAGGAGTTTTACCTAAATGTTTTTTAAACATATGAATAAATGCACTTGTAGTCTCATACCCCAGGTCAAAAGCAATCTCCTTTACAGATTGCTTTTCTCCAAGCCTCTTGATTGCTTCTACTAATTTTAAACGAATACGCCATTCGCTAAAATTCATTCCTAACTCCCTGATGAACAATCGGGATAAAGTCCTGCTGCTCATACATGAAATTTCAGCATAATGGTCAATTGTGTATTTGCTCGCTACATCATCAAGCAAAAGTTGCACTACATTACTTAATACCTGATGATTTGTTGTGGGTAAAAAAGTTGCACTTGGTTGAATCATAGCCAGTTCATCCATAAAAACATCCATTATTCTTCTTTGAGTTATTGTGATTACTTTTTCTTCATCAAATGTAATTACCTTAAAAATTAATTGTTTTAAAAACTCGGAAATATCAAAAGAAAAAGTTGTTTTAGGTAAATTATTTGCAAATGAAGGATCAATAAAAACACTGTACAAATTCACATCTTTTTGAAAAGAAACCTGATGTTCCGTATTGCCAGGAATCCACAATCCCTGCAATGGATTAACTACCCATATCCTGTTTTCTACAACAATATACATAACACCATTGGTTGCATAAATCAATTGTGCTCTGGGATGAGCATGAGATACACAAACTGCATTGGTTACCTTTTCAGTATAACCAACAACGGGTAATTCCGGATTGATTTGAAATCCATAATCAACAACTTTGTATGTCTGATAATCGTTATTCATTGTCCAAATATAGTAATTCAGACAGTATTTATTATTATCAACTTTGCATAAAATAATACAGCTGTTATTTTAACTCATTAAAATAAATAAAAAACAATTATGGAAAATGTCAAAACCCATCCTGAAATAATACAGAAAACTACCTATTCAATACTTTTTATTATTAGCTTTTCGCACTTGATTAATGACCTCTTACAAGCAGTAATTCCTTCAATTTATCCATTATTAAAAGATAATTTTAAATTAAGTTTTACTCAAATTGGTATCATCACTTTTACTTATCAAATTGTAGCTTCTATTTTACAACCTTTCGTTGGGATGTATACCGATAAAAAATCCAAACCTTACTCATTACTTATTGGAATGGCTTTTACAATGACAGGATTATTTTGCATATCGATTGCTAGCAGTTTTAGTTATCTTTTATTAGCTGTAAGTTTAGTAGGTATAGGCTCATCTATTTTTCATCCTGAATCTTCAAGAGTGGCTCACTTAGCTTCTGGAGGAAAGAAAGGTTTGGCTCAATCTATTTTTCAATTGGGAGGAAATGCCGGAAGTGCCATAGGACCTTTGCTTGTAGCATTAATGGTAATACCTTATGGACAAATCAACATCATGTGGTTTTGTTTAATTGCATTGATTGGAATTTTTATTTTGTACAAAATCGCTTTGTGGTACAGCAATCACTTATCAGTAAGAAATACTAATAAAGTTATCCCTGTAACTCATGTACATCATTTGTCAAAAAAAAGAGTAACATTTTCATTAATTATTTTATTAGTCTTAATCTTTTCAAAATATTTTTATTTAACAAGTATCACCAGTTATTATACCTTCTTTTTAATTGATAAATTCCATATCAGCATTCAGGATTCGCAACTGTATTTATTTACATTCTTAGGATCTGTAGCAACCGGAACATTAATTGGAGGTCCATTAGGAGACCGATTCGGACGTAAATATGTGATTTGGATTTCGATATTAGGAGCAGCTCCTTTCACACTGTTATTACCTTATGTTTCTTTATTCTGGGTAGGAATCTTATCAGTTATTATTGGATTGATAATCTCTTCAGCATTTTCAGCTATTCTAGTGTATGCTACTGAATTATTACCGGGAAAAGTAGGTTTGGTTGCCGGTTTATTCTTCGGATTTGCTTTTGGAATGGGCGGTTTAGGCTCTGCGGTTTTAGGAAAAATGGCTGACGAAACCAGTATTGCTTATGTTTTTAACATTTGTGCTTTTTTACCCTTATTAGGAATATTTACAGGATTTTTACCTAATATCGAAAGTAAAAAATAACACTATCAGATACCGTAGGTTCACTAATTTTTATTTAAAAAATTAGTGAACCTACGGTAATAATACAAATACAAAACTAGTTTAATATCTTTGTTGCCTAGAAAAGCATACAGATTAATGAACATCAAACTTCTCGCAATAGGCAAAACCGACAACAAAGCATTACAAAGCTTAATTGACGATTATACCAAACGTTTGTCTTTTTATATCAAATTTGATTTGGAAATCATTCCTGACATCAAAAATGTGAAGAATTTATCAGAAAATCAACAAAAAGAAAAAGAAGGCGAATTGATTTTGTCAAAAATAGGCCCTTCTGATCAGTTGGTTTTATTGGACGAAAACGGAAAAAACTTTTCCAGTGTAGGATTTTCGGAAGAATTACAAAAGAAAATGAATTCAGGTATCAAAACCTTAGTTTTTGTCATTGGTGGTCCTTACGGATTCTCAGAAATGGTTTACGCCAAAGCCCAAGGCAAAATTTCACTTTCTAAAATGACTTTCTCGCACCAAATGGTACGTCTATTTTTCATCGAACAATTATACCGTGGCTTTACCATTTTAAGAAACGAACCGTATCATCACCAGTAATTAATTTTACGAAAACAAACTTCAAGTCTAAGTAACAAATCATAGTTAAAGAAAAAAGGATTTTTACGGTTTTTTTTATAAAAAAGCTTTTTTGATAAATTTTAAATACACAACTTTAATATCCTTTAAATCAATAATTTAAATACTTTCTTAAATTATTTTAACAACCTATATTTTATAACTTTTTTAAAAATTCTTGCTATGAAACATCTATTAGAATTTTTTACTGTTTTAATGCTTACGTTAATCCTTACCACTTCTTGCAATGACAATAATGATGATAATAAAAAATCAAATATCGTCACTTTTAAAGCAACTTTAAACGGAGCAAATGAAAGACCAAACCCTGTTACTACATCAGCAACAGGAAGCGCTACTGTTACTTACAACAAAGTCACAAAAACATTTACTGTTACCGGAACCTATACAGGCATGACGGCAACAGCATCACACATTCATGGTCCGGCCACCACAGAAAATGCAGCAGGTGTCAAATTTGGATTAACAGCTAGTGAAGGAACAATAAGTTATTCAGGTTCAGATGTCTTAACATCAACTGAAGAAACCGAACTTAACAATGGATTATATTATATAAATGTTCATAGCAGTACTTACCCTGCAGGTGAAATAAGAGGACAGCTTATAGCTACAACTACTCCAGGTGGTAACGGTTCTGGTGACGGCGGTGGCAGCGGCTACTAACATAGCTTTCCAGTCCTTAAAAAAACAAAAAAAGGTCGTTTTTTTTAAACGACCTTTTCTTATATATACTACAAATTACCTTAAATTACCTTTCGTACTCCTTAAGTACGCATAAGCAAGCAATATTGCTTTAAAAAATAAATTCCTTTGGAGAAATCGGATTCACATTATACAAATCAAATTTTCGTAATAAAATCTTGTTTTGAATGTATTCATCATACGACATATTCTTGTCAAACTGAATAACAATACGAGGTTTAATAATGAACTGAATACTAAAAAACTCCTGTAATAAATCTGTTTTTTTAATAGTTCTTCCGTTGAGAGAAACCATATTCGTTCCTTTTTTAAAATAAATTACAAAGTCATCATTTTTAGGTTTCCCCATTTTATAATACACTTTCGTAAAAGGAATAAAAGCCATATTTTTCTTTATAGAATCTGCATAAGAATAATAATTCTCCGCTTTTTCATCTCTATGCGCTTTTTCCTGACGTTTTTTGTCTTGTAATTTGATTACTTCAGGAATTACTAATCGCAAAGGCAAACGCTTATCAATATTAAAAATCCAATTGGTTGTAATGATGCTGTTTTTTCGGTTCACTTCTGCCAGAGTATCTTTA
>JALRGZ010000154.1 GCA_023253295.1 Flavobacterium sp. | reverse complement strand
AGACAAATACATTCTAGATTACGAAATTAGCAAAGGAAGTCAATTTGCTAACATAAAAATTCAAACCGAAAACCAAAAATCCTACAGCAAAAATATTGTATTAAACAAAGATTACCTGGATTTACAGTTTTTTCCTGAAAGTGGTGAACTCGTAGAAGGGCTCTCTTCAAAAATTGGCTTTAAAGCACTGGAAGCAAATGGTAAAGGCAAAGTAATTGAAGGAGAAATCATTGATGAAAAAGACAATCTTATTACTTCATTCAAAAGCAACCCTCTTGGAATGGGAATATTTTATTTGGCAAAAGTTGATCCTAACAAAAAGTATTTTGCTAAAATCAAATCAAATTCGATAAAATACCCATTGCCTAAAGTAGCTACTACAGGAACTATTTTATCTCTTAACAAACAAGGAAACAAAATACTCCTAAATATTGGGTCTAACCATATCATCAACGATAGCGTGTTTTTAAAAATTTCTTTCAGAGGAATTGAATTACATCAAAAAGGAATAGCTTTAAAAGAAGGAAATTATAGCTCCTTAATAGCAACCGGCTTTATTCCGGAAGGAATAGTTGCTTTTACCCTATTAGATTCTAGCAAAAAACCTATAGCAGAAAGACTCTATTTTAATGAAAAACCGCAAAGTCGATTAAAAATTGACATCAGCACGGACAAAGAAAAATACGCAAAACGAGATCTGACTACGCTTAACATTCAAACCAAAAATGAAAACAACGAACTAATTAAGGCCAACACATCGGTGCTTGTGATTCGAAAAGACGAATTAGGAAAGATGCAAAGTTTAAGGCAAAATATATTATCCTATTTTTTAATTGATTCCGAATTAAAAGGAAATATAGAAAATCCAGGTTATTATTTTGAAAATAAAAGCAATAGGCATTTTGACTTGGAGGCACTTATGCTCACTCAGGGATGGAGCAGATACAACTATTCAAAAAATCACCAAAACATTGCTATTGCTCCCGAAAAATCACTAACTGTTTCAGGAAAAGTAAATAGTCTTTTTTCAAACAAAAAACCCAAACAAGGTCTTGACTTAACCATGATAACCTCTGGAAAAAACAAAGCTTTCTACAAACAAGTAACAGATAGTTTAGGTAAATTTAATTTCAATTTATATGATGAATATGGAAGTGAAATTGAGATCCTCATTCAAACTTCAAAAAAATCAGACAAAAAAGTCAATAACCCGGTTATTATTGATTATAAAAAGACACCTGTGATTTCTTTTGAAAATAAACTTTCAATTGAACAAGTAGATAGTATTGTGGCTCCATTCATCCAAAGAAATAGAATGCAAAAGGAATGGAATGAAAAGTTAGACAAGCAGTTTGGTAGTATTCTTTTAAATCAGGTAAACATTATTAATGAAAGTAATCCCAACCGAAAAAAAGTCACCGAAAGATATGGCAAACCCGAAACCATCATTAGTGGTAAAGAAATACAATCAAAAGAACAAAAATGGTCGTATGGATTGTACAGCATACTTCTATTTAACTATCCCGACAAAGTGACCATACAAAGAAATTCAGAACAATTTTTAGAAGCCATTGTCAACAATATGCCTACAGTTATCATCATAGATGGTATCCCAGTTACCTATTATGATTATGAATTCATCCCTGCTATCTCACCAAGCGAAGTAAAAAGTTTTGAAATTATTGAATATGCAAATGGTTTTGCACAATTATTTTGTGAGGTTCATCCCGAAATGATTACGTGTCCACCTCCTGGTCTTATTTGGGGAAATGTAATTGCTATCTATACCCACGCAGGAATAGGACTTAATGGTGCCTATAAACCAACAGGACTAACTAAAACTACTATTCCCGTTTTTGCTGCAGCTAAAGAATTTTATGCTCCTAAATACGAAAATATTCAACCGGATGATTGGAAAACCCCTGATTTAAGAACATTAGTACATTGGCAACCCATCCTAAAAACCGATGATTCAGGGAAAGCAACTGCCTCTTTTTACAACACCGATAGTAAAGGAGAAAATACAGTAATTATCGAAGCCATTTCTGAAAATGGTGAAATTGGTTATGAAGAACTTAATTATGAAATTAATGATTGATTACAAAACAATATCTTTCATAAGTTAGGACCATTAAAATAAATATAGACCGCTAATTAGAAACTACTAATGATAAAAATCTAAATGTATCAACTAAATTTAACTATCAGCGCCTAAGTTATGAAGCTGTATCATAAGCTCAGGATAAAATAATAAAATTGCATATCATAGTAAGAACCTACTAAATTTCAATATTATACATTACAGAATAACACATACAATTAATTCAATTTATTGCGATTAAATCAAGAATCACTCATTTTTTATTCATTAAAGTATTATTTTTAAAATATATTTAAAGCAATTAATCCTTACTAAAAAGTCCTCAACAAATATTAAATATTTAAAAACAAAGTATGGATAATTTAACCCGAAAGAGAAAAAAAGACCTTCAATTAGGCGAATTAATAGCCATTGCTCTGGGAGGAATGGTTGGAGGTGGAATTTTTTCTATTTTAGGGATATCAACTGAAATTATTGGAAACGCCACTCCAATTGCTATTATTATTGGAGGAATCCTAGCTTTCTTTGCAGCCTATTCTTATGTGAAATTGGCTTTACTTTACAAAGATGAAGGTGCTACTTATTCCTTTTTCAAAAAAACTTTCCCCAATAGTAAACTATTTGCTTCTATCATCGGTTGGTTAATTGTGTTTGGCTATATCAGTACCTTAGCACTCTACTCCTTTACTTTCTCCTCTTATTTTTGTAGTCAGTTTGCGATAATAAACCATCCTTTATGGCAAAAAATTATGGCGGGAGTTATCATCTCTATTTTTTCCATAATCAACTTAGTGAGTGTAAAAGGAATGGGACAAATAGAAGATGTTTTAGTTTATTCTAAAATTATCATTCTACTATTTATCTCTGGTTTACTAGCCGGTAAAGGCGATATCCAGAATCTTTGTCCTGTATTTGAAAGCCAGAGTACCCTGATGAATATACTCATTGTATCTGCTATTACATTTGTTTCTTATGAAGGTTTCCAATTAGTGATTCATGCTTATAATGAAATGGACGAACCTCATAAAAATATCCCAAAAGCCATTTATATTTCTATTGGGATTGCTACTTTACTCTATGTAACCCTTGCTATTTCAGCACTTAGCGTAATTCCTAAAGAAGCTATCATTGCAGATAAAGAATATGCCTTAGCCGCCGGAGCCAAAAAATACCTTGGCGGATTTGGACAGTTTATTGTAATTTTCGGAGCATTGCTAGCCACATCCAGTGCTATCAGTGGAACCCTTTTTGGCGCTTCGAGACTTATGGCTGTCATTGCTAATGATGGCTACTTCCCAAAAACATTGGGTAGCAAAATCAAAACTTATATTCCTCATAAAGCTATTATAACAATGAGTCTATTGGCTTTTATATTACTAGCCACTGGAGGTTTAGAAGTGATTTTAGAATTTGGAAGCATCACTTTTATTATTGTTTCCCTTTTAATGGCTTTTTCAAATTACAAAAAAAGAAAAGAAACTAATTCTTCAGCTCTTTTCACTATTTCAGCTGTTGTAGGTTTATTAGTAGCAGCACTTTTGATTGTATATTTCGAATTTACCGAAAACAAAGAACAATTTATGTACATTCTAATTATTTATATCCTTTTAGGAATTGGGGCTACTTTGTATTCGAAAAAAAATAAAAATATTGCACAATAAGAAAAGCAACACAACCATAATTAACTCACTCATTTACAAATTTGTATCATAATTTTTCATAAATTTATGTAGTTCCTAAAACAATTATTTCAATCTGTCATTATTTTATCTACTTCTTTTCAGATAAATACAGATTTCTATTATAGCCCCACGATTGTACATCAAATCCAGTTGGAATTTGCAACTGAATTTTGATTTGTTGATTTGACTCTTTTTCTAAAAAAGTAAACACTACTCAAAAAACAAAAAATCATGGCTATTGTTATCAAATTCAAACATTTGGGTTTTTCCAAAGACAAATACCTTGAAGTCATTAAACAACTTGAAATTGCCGGACAAGGTAATCCTAAAGGTAGATTCTATCATGTATGCTATGGGAGTGACAACGAAGTAGATATTTTAGATGTTTGGAATAATATGGAAGATTTTGAAGCTTTCGGCGAAACGTTAATTCCAATATTAACCGCTATGAATATCCAACTTGGAAAACCTGATATTCAGGAAATATTTGGTGTGATCATAGGCTAAAACCATTTTAAAAGAGCCTTAACATCAAAATCAATTAGTATTCGTAATAAAAAGAACATCTGTAATACTAATTCAGTTCTAAAATAAAACAATCACAAGTTTTTAATTATTAACCCTAAAGAAACAAACTATGATTATCGTTCAAGAAACATTCATTTGCAAGCCCGGAAACGCATCAAAATTAGCCAATCTCTTTAAAGAAGTAATGATTGACCGAACCGAACTCATCCATATTTTAACTGACCTTACCGGCGAATTCAACAAAGTAATTATGCTTAGCAAATACGAAAGCATATCAGCTTATGAACAATCTTATAAAGATTATATGCAAAATAGTGATGAGGTAAAGAGAATGAAAGAAAAAATGAAAGGCTACCATGACATGTATTATAGTGGAAGTCGGGAAATTTATCAAGTTTGGTGAAAAAAGAAAATAACTATTAAAGAAAAACATTATGGAAAACAATACAAGTATTTATGAAAGATTAGGCGGTATCAAAGGCATAGAAGCCATTGCAGATGACATTGTAGAAGGGCATATGAATAACCCCGATGTAAAAGCACGATTTTTACCTTTAAAAGACAATCCCGAACATTTAGCTGAAGTTCGTAAACATGTCATCGAGTTTTTAGCAGCAGGTAGCGGTGGTTCTGAAGCTTATACCGGAAAAGACATGACTACTGCACACAAAGGAATGAACATCAATAACGGAGAATATTTGAGTGTTATTGATGACATTATGAAAGCTCTTGACAAAAACAATATAGATGAACAAACTAAAAAAGATGTGTTATTCATCGCCTATTCGCTCAAAGGAATGATGGTTCATGTTTAAATCAACAATTAAAAAGTCTTGAGTTTGACTTTAAATCTATATTTCTTAGCAACCTTCAAATAAAAAAAATACCGCTGTTTAAATAGTAAGCTGCGGTATTTTTCGTTTAAATTATTCTTATATTCTAAAGAAAAACTACAACAATGCTTCCAATTGTCTAAAAACAGGAATCAACGATTTTCCTTTTTTTGAAAGATAATATTCAACATGCAAAGGTTTTTCTTTTACCACTACTCTATCCAAAATCCCTTGCTCTTCCAACTCTCTTAAGGCTGTCGCAACAGACTGTTTGTTAGCCCCTTCCATCTGACGTAACAAAGTATTAAACCGAAGAGAACCATTAAGTGCCAATCGGAATATTTGTGGTTTCCATTTTCCGGATAGCATTTTTAAAAGACCTTCTGCCGGGCAATTGCTTTCGTTAGATGTATTGGTAGCAGTCATATTTTTTTGACTAATTGACTAGTGTTTATTAAGTACTCAACTTTGTACAAACATACAAATTATAAATCAGAGCATTGAAAAAAACAAAAATACCCCAAAAGCATTTACTACATTTTTTCCTCTTAATGTCCGTTTTACATCTCAATACTTGTCAATCTCAAACTACTAATAATATGTCCAACAAAAACGTCAATCCTCTATTATGTAATCCTGAAAAAGGAATTTGCGAAATACCTACAACTCCATCATTAACGGATAGCAATACAACATTTAAACAACAAAAACCTGTGAAAATCATTTATTTCACAGATCCTATTTGCTCTTCCTGCTGGGGAATTGAACCTCAACTGCGTAAACTAAAACTGGAATATAGTCATTACATCGAAATAGAATACCGTATGGGCGGACTTCTTCCTGATTGGAGTTATAATAGTGGCGGAATCAGCAAACCTTCTGATGTAGCCCATCATTGGGACGAAGTAAGTTTGTACTACGATATGCCAATTGATGGCGATATTTGGCTTGAAAACCCACTTCACTCTTCTTATCCTCCTTCGATAGCATTTAAAGCTGCTCAAATTCAAGACGAAGAAAAAGCAGTACATTTTTTGCGGAAAATTAGAGAAATGGTTTTTCTAGAGAAAAAAAACATTTGCCAATGGGAATATCTAGCCCAAGCTGCTACAGTATGCGGTTTGAATATTGAAAAAATGAAAGAAGATTACAAATCAAAAGCGAAAGTACTTTTCGAAGAAGATTTGGCATTAGCCAGAAAAATGGGGGTGAGAGGATTTCCATCCTTATATGTTATTGATCCATCACAAAATCAACAATTACTGTATGGTTTTAGAGCTTACCAAAATTTTGAAGAAACCATTTTAAAAACCTATCCTGAAGCAAAAAAAATGAGTTATAATACCTCTTGGAATCATCTTTTTAATAAATATCATACATTAACTGCCAGAGAATATACGGAGCTTAGTGCTAATCCACGTAAAGAAAGTGAAAAAATTCTAGATAATTTGACCGCAAATGGAACTTTACAAAAATACCAAACCAAAAACGGAGCCATTTGGAAAATAAAATAAATACCTCTTTAAAAGCGTCCTATGAAAAGACGCTTTCTTTTTTCAAAAAACTAATTAAAATAAAGTATTTCGAATATAAAAACGCAATCAAATCAAGACTTAAGAAACTTTTCTTATTTTTAATTAAAATTACTCTAAATAATATCTAGGATTTTACATACTAATTTCATAACTTAACCGTTATAAAACAAATACCACACATACGCATACGATTTATCTGAATTCCTTAACCTTTAAATCTATATCTTATGTCTAAACTAAGTCTTTATGAAAGCAATTGGATTAACCTAGTTTTCGAAAACAGAAACAAAGAGTATGGTGCGTTTCAACTCCGCATGGAAACATTAAAAACTTCTTTACGCGCACTAACTTTGGGAATTTTATTATGTACAGCCTTAATAGTACTCCCCAACATCTTACATCTTATCAAAGGTGAAATTGTCCCCATCCCTATCACAACTGATTGGGATAAACCAATTGTAATAGACCGCATTTATTCTCCAGAAAGGCAAAAACAAAATACCACAGCGCCGGCACCAAAACCAGCTGAAATTCAAAAACCTGTAGACGCCATAGATTCCAAACAACTTATAAATCCAACCGTAGTAAGCGCTGTTGATGCTACTCCTGTTGAAAAATTTACTTTGGATAAAACCAATCCTACGGATAAAACCAATGATGGGATGGTGACCACTGGTGCTAACACAGATGCTACCGGAGGAGTTGAAGGTGGAACTGGAACAGGTAATGAGATTGGAACAGGAACTTCAGAAGGCACAGGAACTGAAATCTTGACTGACGCTGTATTAGACAAAAAACCACAATTTCCGGGAGGAATAGAAAAATTCTACCGTTATATCGGTACTCATTTTAATAGTCCCGTAATGGAAGAAAGCAAAACTGTTCGTATTTTTGTTTCATTTGTGGTTGAAAAAGATGGCAGTATGACAAGTATAAAAGTCTTAAATAAACCTGGTGTTGCCTTAGAAAAAGAAGCTATCAGAGTATTAAACTCTATAAAAACAAAATGGTCTCCTGGAATCTACAATTCTAAACCAGTAAGAACAGCTTACAACTTACCTATTCTTGTACAAGTTGAATAAAAAAAATTTGAGTGAAAAATAAAAAAGCATTCCGTTAAACGAATGCTTTTTTGCTTTCTCAACTTTTTCTTATAAAAGCACTTTACAAAACAGATTTATTTATTTTTAACAAATCTATCGCTAAGCTTCAATATATAAAACAGCACTTTTTTAAACAACATTGCGTATATTTGCAGCCTTAAAAATGATTTATGGAGACTACTTTAGATACAACCACAACAGTTGGAACTCAAGGCTTAGCCGAAACAAACATAGCTAAACCAAAATGGTTAAAAGTAAAACTTCCTATTGGAAAAAAATATACTGAACTTCGTGGTTTAGTAGACAAATACAGTTTGAATACTATTTGTACTTCAGGAAGCTGTCCTAATATGGGAGAATGCTGGGGAGAAGGAACTGCTACATTTATGATTTTAGGTAATACTTGTACGCGTTCTTGTGGTTTTTGTGGTGTAAAGACCGGACGCCCGGAAACAGTGGATTGGGATGAACCGGAAAAAGTAGCTCGTTCCATTAAAATTATGAACATTAAGCATGCTGTAATCACCAGTGTGGACAGAGATGATATAAAAGATGGTGGTTCCATCATTTGGTTGGAAACGGTAAGAGCTATTCGTCGTATGAATCCAAATACAACTCTTGAAACATTGATTCCGGATTTTCAAGGTATCGAAAGAAATATCGACCGTATTGTAGAAGCTAACCCTGAAGTAGTATCTCACAATATGGAAACAGTTCGTAGATTAACCCGTGAAGTTCGTATTCAGGCAAAATACGACCGTAGTTTAGAAGTATTGCGCTATTTAAAAGAAAAAGGAATCAACCGTACCAAATCAGGAATTATGTTAGGTCTTGGCGAAGAAGAAGAAGAAGTATTCCAAACCATGAGAGACTTGCGTGCCGCTAATGTAGACGTAGTAACTATTGGACAATATTTACAACCAAGTAAAAAACATTTACCTGTTAAGGAATTCATCACTCCGGAACAATTTGCTAAATATGAGCAATATGGTATAGAATTAGGATTCCGTCATGTAGAAAGTGGCCCATTAGTTCGTTCTTCATATAAAGCTCAAAAACACATCCTTTAATCATACCTAAGTTTAAAAATATAAATTGAAAACAAGAATTGCAATCAACGGTTTTGGCCGAATTGGCCGAAATCTTTTTCGTCTTCTTTTAAATCATCCTGAAATAGAAGTTGTTGCTATAAATGACATTGCCGATACCAAGACAATGGCACATCTCATTAAATACGATAGCATTCACGGTGTTTTGCCTACTACGGTTATTGCCGACGAAAAAGGTTTTGCTATTGATGGTAAGCATTTTTTATTTTTCCACGAAAAAAATATTACTGACCTAAATTGGAAAGGTTTAAACATTGATTTTGTAATTGAATCAACCGGAAAACACAAAACTTATGAAGTTTTAAACCAACATATCATTGCTGGAGCTAAAAAAGTAATTCTTTCGGCACCTTCAGAAGTAGATACTATAAAAACAGTTGTTCTTGGTGTAAACGAACATATCCTTGACGGGACTGAAACAATCATTTCCAATGCGAGTTGCACAACCAACAATGCTGCTCCAATGATTAAAATTATCGATGAGCTTTGCGGAATAGAACAAGCCTATATCACTACTATTCACTCATATACAACCGACCAAAGTTTACACGATCAACCTCATAAAGATTTACGTAGGGCCAGAGGTGCTAGTCAATCAATTGTTCCAACAACTACAGGTGCGGCTAAGGCACTAACAAAAATTTTCCCTATATTAGACGGCAAAATTGGTGGGTGCGGAATCCGTGTTCCTGTTCCGGACGGCTCTCTAACTGATATTACTTTTAATGTAAAAAAAGCGGTATCTATTGAAGAGATTAACGAAGCTTTTAAATTAGCTTCGCAAAATGAACTAAAAGGAATACTTGATTACACCGAAGATCCAATCGTATCAGTGGATATTGTAGGAAACAGAAATTCTTGCTTATTCGACGCTCAACTTACCTCTGTTATTGATAAAATGGTAAAAGTAGTAGGTTGGTATGATAATGAAATTGGTTATTCCTCTCGCTTAATAGATTTAATACTATTGACCAAACCTAAATTAACTGAATGAAATTCCAAATCAAAATTTTCCTGATTTTAGTTATTTTATTTAATTCAGTTCTGTATTCTCAAATAAAAGAAACAGATAGTGTAAGCTATTACAATAATCTGGCAAATACAAATATTAAGACCAACAAGTACAAAGAAGTCTTTTTATTTACTCAAAAAGCTATTGATTATGCCAGAGAACATTCTAATATTAAAGAGCAAGCCGTTCAAACAAGCAAATTAGGCTGGCTCTATTATAACCTAAAAAAATATGATGATGCTATTGAAAAACTAACAGAAAGCATCAGTCTATTTAAAACTATGAGTCCCTCAGCAGAATATGCTAAGGCCTATTATTATTTGGGACTAACGTATTCCAAAAATGCTAATTTTAACGCTGCCGAAATTTGTATTAATAAAACAGCTAATATTTCAAAAGCTTTACAAATTAAAGATAATGAAGAATTAATCTGTCTCCAAAAAGCCATTATACATAGAGTAAATAATAATTTAGATTTAGCCGCTAGTCGTTTAAACACCATTATCTCAAAACCAGACACTCCCAACATTCTTGATACAAAAGCTGAAGCTTTATATCAAATGGGGCTAATTGAAGAGACAAACAACCGAAACAATTTAGCATTGAGTTACTTCAACAAAGCTTTAAGCTTAAACGCTAAAAATCAAAATTTAGAACAAAAATCTAATATTTTACTAGCAATTAGTCAGGTTTATGATAAAATGTTAGACAAAAGCAATGCTTATTCTTTCTTAAAATTACATCTAAATTTAAAAGAAAACATCACTATCTCTAACAATGAAAAATTAGGGATTAACGACTACGAGGAATTCAAAGAAAACCAAAAAAAATTAGCTCAAGCCCGTATTGACAAAAAGAAAAAAGATCAAGAAAGAACCGAAAAATTCTCGCGATTAATTAACTATTTATCAATTGCTTTAATTGCCATTCTTTCATTGTTGAGTTTCTCTTTGTACAAAAACAATAATATCAAAAAAAGAACTAATTTACTTTTACAAGAAAAAAACAATGAACTTATAAAAGCTAAAGAAAAAGCCGAAAAAGCATCAAATGCCAGAGCCGAATTTCTTTCAACTGTAAGTCATGAATTACGCACTCCTCTTAATGCCATCAATGGCATTACACATCTTTTATTGGAGGAAAAACCAAAAAAATCGCAATTACACTATCTTAGTTCTTTACAGTATTCTGGAAATTATTTGACTGCTTTTATTAATGACATCTTAGAAATTAATAAAATTGATTCCAATAAAATTGAATTAGAACACATCAATTTCGATTTAAAAAAATTATTAGAAGACATCAAGAATTCTTTAATTGAAATTGCTACCAAAAACAAAAACGAATTTATCCTTGATATCGATTCCCAAATCCCAAATAATTTAATTGGCGACCCCATTAGATTATCTCAAATTTTCATGAATTTAATTAACAATGCGCTTAAATTCACAAAAAATGGAACCGTAAGTATTGTAGCAAAACTAAAGTCTTTAGAAAACGACACTGCAACTATTTCCTTTGAGATTAAAGATACAGGAATTGGTATTCCAGAAGAAAAATTAGAAAGTGTTTTCGAAAGTTTCTCTCAAGGTTCTACCGAAATCAACCGAAAATATGGAGGAACTGGTTTAGGTTTAACCATCGTAAAAAAACTTTTAAACTTATTAGGAAGTGAAATCCAATTAAAAAGTAATGTAGGCGAAGGCTCTGTTTTTTCTTTTGATTTAGCTTTAACAGCTGCTCAAAATCAAATAGAATTAAAACCTCAAAAAGAAATAACTTTTGATCTTTCTAAAATAAAAGGCAAAAACATTTTAGTGGTTGAAGACAACAAAATCAACCAAATGATCACCAAAAGAATGCTGGAAAACAGAGAAATTCAATGTGAAGTAATTGATAATGGTGAAGAAGCTATTGAAGTTGTTAAAAACAATAAATTTGATTTAGTGTTGATGGATGTTCATCTACCAGGCATCAATGGAACGATAGCTACTCAAGAAATCAGAAAATTTGATACCACAACACCTATTATTGCAATGACAGCCATTTCTCTTAACGAAAATAGAGAAATGCTATTATCTTATGGAATGAATGACGTAATCACTAAACCATTTATTCCAAATGATTTTTATTTGATTTTATCAAAACACCTAAGCTAATTTAGCTGTTTAAAATTAATTCCTGAATCAACTTTCGCACTTTAGGCTCTGCTTTTTGGGCAGCTTCTAAAACTTCATCATGTGAAATGGTTCCGATGCTTTCCTCATTTCCCATATCAGTTATCACTGAAACTCCAAATGTTTCTAAATCCATATGACGCGCCACAATAACTTCAGGAACGGTGGACATTCCTACACAATCAGCACCAAGGATTTTAACCATTTTATATTCGGCTAAAGTCTCAAAAGTAGGTCCCTGCAATCCCAAATAAATACCATCTTTAACTTCGATAGCATTTATTTGAGCGACTTCTTTAGCTGTAGCTATCATTTTTTTAGAATAAGGCTCACTCATATTGACAAATCTTGGTCCAAAACGTTCATCATTTTTTCCTCGCAATGGATGCTCTGGAACCAAATTGATATGGTCGTGAATAATTACAATATCACCTACTTTGTAATTCGGATTCACTCCGCCCGAAGCATTAGAAACAATCAGTTTTTGAATCCCTAAATATTTCATCACACGCACTGGAAAAGTAACCTCCTGCATCGAATAGCCTTCATAATAATGAAAGCGACCTTGCATAGCCACTACTTTTTTTGTCCCGATTGTTCCTAAAACCAATGCTCCTTTATGACCTTCTACAGTAGAAACCGGAAAATTAGGAATCTCATCATAAGGTAAGGTAAATTCAATAGCTATATCATCCGTAAAACTTCCTAATCCCGATCCTAAAATCACTCCATATTCCGGAGTAAAATTGGTTTTTTCTTTAATATAACTAACGGTTTCCTGTACAAGTTCCCACAGAATCTTTTATTTCCTCAAGCAAAATTTGAGTTCCTTTAATATTAGTTTCATAAAATTTTAAAGGAGTATCAAAGCTCATCTTCGGAAATGTTTCTGCAGCAAGGTGGAAAACATAATTTGGTAAACTATTGTTTATTACCTTTCTGATTG
>JALRGZ010000128.1 GCA_023253295.1 Flavobacterium sp. | reverse complement strand
CTTGATCTTCATGCGGGTCCCCTTGAGGGTGGTCGACGGCCCGTTGTCAGCGCTCCAAGGGGAGGGGCCGGCGTCGCCGCCGCCCGATCGGGGTGGCCGCGGGTCCTTCTTGGGGATGGGCTTCTTGGGGATGCCCCCGAGGGCCTCACCACGCGCCGCGGCCGCCGCAACGGCAGCTGCTGCTGCCGCAGCCGTCGCCGCGTCCACCTCGTGGCCCGAGTCGTCGCCGCGGCCCTTGTCTGCGGTGGGTGGAATATTATTTTTATGGATTCGAGATTTGCCGTTTAGTATCTCGGCTGGAGTTGGTTTTATTGCCTTGTTTGGAATTGCGGTATTAAACGGAATCGTATTAATCGAACATTTTAAAGAATTAAAACATCAGGGAATGACTGATAAAGACGAATTAATTTTAAAAGGAACAACGGACAGATTACGTCCTGTATTATTAACTGCAGCGGCGGCAGCTCTGGGTTTCTTGCCAATGGCTGTTTCAGCTTCTGCCGGTGCCGAAGTACAACGACCATTAGCAACGGTAGTGATTGGAGGACTGTTTACTGCCACAATTTTAACGATGATTGTTTTACCGGTTTTATATAAAATTTTTGATGGAAAGGAATTCAAAAAGCCAAAATTCAAAAAACATCATGCTGGTTTAATTGTTATTTTAGCTTTCCTAAATTCATCATTTTCATTTGCTCAAAATACTACTGAATTAAATGATTTGATTGCAATTGGAATTCAAAATAACAAAACTTTAAAAGCTTCTCAATTACAAGTTGAAAAAGCTAATGCCAATATTAAAACGGCCTATTCATTCGATAAAACCAATATTTATTACAATTATGACCAAAATAATATTGCTTACAACAACAAACCTATTTCGGTCATTGGAGCGCAACAAAGTTTTCTTTTCCCTACGGTGTATGGGGCGCAAAAGAAGCTCAATACCGCTGAATTTGAAAAACAACAGGCTATTTATGAATTAGATAAAAACAAACTGAGTTTGGAAATTTCGAAGTTGTATTATCAAATTGTGTATTTGCAACATCAGGAAGTTTTGTATAAAAGGCTGGATAGTTTGTACCAAAATTTTTCCAAAGCCAGTAATCGCCGATTTGAGTTGGGTGAAACTAATTATCTGGAAAAAATCACTGCCCAATCCAAGTCCAGACAAATTGCTTTAAAGCTTTCGCAAATTAGAAATGAAAAAAATGCACAATATGATTTGCTTCAATATAGTATTCAATCGGATGAAAAATGGCTTGTCAAAACCAACCAAATTAAACCGATAGAAGTTTTAACTGAAGATTCAAGTAAAACAATTTATAATAATTATTTACAGTCAGTTAGTAAAAACTATAAAAGCCAAATTGATATGCAAAAACAAAGTTGGCTACCGGATTTAAATCTGGAATATTTCAGGGGTTCTAATAAAGGATTATCACAATCATTAAACGGTTTTCAAGTAGGGATCGCTGTTCCGATTTTATTCTCTGGAAATGTTTCAAAAGCCAAAGTAGCCCAATTGGAATTAGAAAGTTGGGATGCACAAGTGCAAAGTGAGAATCAAAAAATCAATGCTTATCTTGAAAATAAAAAAAATGAATTATTAAAGCATCAGGAAGCTATTAATTATTACAATCAACAAGGTAAAAAACTGGCTGACGAAATTTTAAAAGTAGCCAATATGAGCTATCAACATGGCGAAATTGACTTTTTTCAATACATTCAAAGCTTAGAAAATGCTACCATTATTGAAATAGAATATTTAGATAATGTTCTTCACTACAACCAGACACAATTAGATTACCAATACCTAAATTTTTAAATTACTTTCAATGAAAAATATACTCTCTATACTTTTTTTAGCAGCTGTTTTACACTCTTGTAAAGAAACCAAAACAGAAGAAACTACCGTTGCAGATTCTGATTTGATTAGCGTTACAGCTACTCAATTCCAATCGGCTGGAATGGAAATTGCAAGTCCTTCTGAACAAACTTTTGATGTCACCGTAAAAGCAACCGGAAAAGTAGATGTGCCACCACAAAATCGTTCGCAAATCACTTCTTTTGTAGGTGGTTATGTCAAATCAACTCGATTGTTAGTTGGAGACAAAGTAGTTAAAGGACAAGCCTTGCTAACACTTGAAAACACCGAATTTTTAGATATTCAAAAAGAGTATTTGGAAGTAGCGGAACAAATAAATTATTTGAAATCTGAATATGTCCGTCAAAAAACTTTGTATGATGAAAAAATTACTTCTCAAAAAAACTATTTAAAAGCGGAAAGTGAGTATCGAAGAGCCAAAGGTATGTACCAAAGTTTGAAAGAAAAATTAAAACTTTTGAATATCAATCCGACAAAAGTAGAACAAGGTAAATTAAGTTCTGTTGTAACTATTTATGCTCCAATTTCGGGCGATATTGTGGTCATGAATGCACATTTAGGTATGCATATTAATCCGTCGGATGTGATTTTAGAAATCATTCAAACGGATCATTTGCATTTAGAATTAGCAATATTTGAGAAAGATATTTTGAAAATCAAGAAAGATCAGAATATTCTTTTTACTGTTCCCGAAGCTTCTAAAGAGGTTTTTAATGCCAAAGTACATTTGGTAGGGAAATCAATTGAAGGTAATGACCGTACCATCAATGTTCATGGGCATTTAGATGATAAAATCAAACAACAATTACTTACGGGTATGTTTGTGGAAGCTAATATTATCGTGGATTCTAAAAAAGCTTTAGCTATTCCAAAAGATGCGATTTTAACTGAAGAAAACAAAAATTTCGTACTTTTATTAAGCGAAAACAAAAATGGTAATTATGCTTTTAAAAAAGTAGCTGTTACTATTGGTGCAACATCGGAAGATTTTGTGGAGATAATTACTGATAATCAGATTGATGCTAAATCAAAAATACTAACTAAAGGAGCTTACGATATTACTAACTAATTTTTTTAGTTATGAATTTAGATAAACTAAAAGAGCAATTACAAACTGAAGTAGACACTGCTTTTTTATACGAAAGTATTGCGGCTATACAAAATGACAACAATCTTAGTATGGTTTTGTTAGGTTTAGCTGGTATCGAAAAGGGGCACGCTAATCAGATGCTTCAAAAAGTAAGAACTTTTGAATCAGACTATAAAATGCCATCCGAATCAACCAGAGCCAAAATGCAGTTAAAAGCTGGAAAATATTTTGGTTATAGCAGCATCATTAGTAGTTTGTCTAGTACCGAAAGAGAAATGGCCGAAATTGCCATCAAAGACAAAAAAGCGAAAGGAATTAAGGCTTCTGGTTTTGAGCATAATCATTTGAATATTATTGAATCAGTAGCTCACAATGAAGCGTTTAATGTCTCAGGTGGCTTGTTGTCTAAATTTGAAAGCCGTCATAAATCGGTAGGAGGAAACGCTCTGCGTGCTGCTGTTTTAGGGGCGAATGATGGTTTGGTTTCGAATATGAGTCTGGTTATGGGAGTTGCTGGAGCAGCTGTTTCTAATAATACTATTTTGCTGACAGGAATCGCCGGTTTATTGGCAGGAGCTATTTCCATGGCATTGGGAGAATGGTTATCCGTACAAAGTTCGAGAGAACTCAACCAACGCCAGATTGATTTGGAAATGGAAGAATTGGAAGCTTCTCCTGAAGATGAAAAAAAGGAATTGGTATTGTTATATCAGGCAAAAGGAATGAATTTGGAAGAAGCTCAAAAGTTAGCTGAAAAAGCATTCGAAAATCCCGATACAGCTATGGATGCCATCATTACAGAGGAATTAGGAATTGACAAAGAAGAATTAGGTGGTTCGGCCTGGGAGGCGGCAATTGCCTCTTTTATTCTGTTTTCAATAGGTGCAATAATTCCTTTATATCCTTTTATTTTCATTCGTGGAGAAAATGCAATTTTACTAAGTCTGGGTAGTTGTGTTATTGGACTTTTTTGCATTGGAGCTGCAATAACATTATTAACGGGTAAAAGTGTTTGGTTTTCCGGTTTTAGACAAGTTTTATTTGGATTGGCTGCAGCAGCAGTGACCTATGGCATTGGTTCACTTATAGGTGTTTCCTTAGCTGGATAACGTTTGTAGATTATTATTAATTTTTAAAGCTAGTAGTATGAATGAAGCGCATTTACACATGATTGTAAATCATTTTCCAATTGTGGGTCCTATTTTAGGGTTGTTGGTGTTAATTGGTGGAATCTTTTTTAAAAATATTCCCATCAAAAACACCGCTTACTTCTTATTTATTATCGCAGCAATTTTTGCTGTTTTCAGTATGTCAACAGGCGAAGGGGCTGAAAAACTTCTAAAAGAAATACCGGATTTTAATAAACATTTGGTACATGAACACGAGGAATTAGCTGAAAAATTAGCAATTGTCTTGTATTTATTGGGTGCAGTATCTGTTTTTGGCTTAATAACTAATATCAAAAATCATCCAAAAGCAACCTTCTTTTCCTATGCAATTGCGGTAATTGCTTTGGTAGCTATACTTTTTTCTACTAAAGTAGGAACTTCAGGTGGAGAAATTCGTCATACGGAAATCAGAAATGATGCTATAAATTCAACTAATCATTCTAAAGATATACTTTCTATAGAGCATCATGATTGATTTGTTTCATTTTTTTTAAATAATTTGTTAAAATAAAAATTGGAAGAAAGAATAATATCATTTATATTTGCTCGACAAAAAAATAAACACATAATGTTATCAAATCAATTACATCATCATCATTCACACTATTGCTCTCAAGCGATATGTTAATGTTATGCATGTAAGTCATTATATTAATAAACCCGTTTGAGTACATCAAACGGGTTTTTCATTGTATGTTAAGTCCTTTGTACTCAAACATATTCAATAAAAAAACAAAAAAACAAAAACAATGAGTACGCTAAAAATTGCAATTCAAAAATCAGGTAGATTAAACGAAGACAGTATCCAAATCCTTAAAGATGCAGGAATTTCAATCAATAATGGAAATGATCAGTTAAAAGCGGAAGCTTCTAATTTTCCATTAGAAGTTTTGTATTTAAGAAATTCTGATATTCCTCAATATTTAATTGATGGAGTAGTGGATTTAGCTATTGTAGGAGATAATTTATTAGTTGAAAAAGGAAAAAATATTGAAGTAATTCAAAAATTAGGTTTTTCTAAATGCAAAGTTTCTGTAGCTGTTCCTAAAGCTTTTGAATACAAATCGGTAAAAGATTTAGACGGTTTACGTATCGCTACATCTTACCCAAATACTGTTATTGATTTCTTTAATCAATACGGTGTTACTGTTGATATTCACCAAATTTCAGGTTCAGTTGAAATTGCTCCAAATATTGGTTTAGCCGATGCTATTGTGGATATTGTTTCCAGCGGAAGTACTTTGTTTAAAAACAATTTGAAAGAAGTTGAAGTAATCCTGAAAAGTGAAGCGGTATTAGCGGTTTCTCCAAAAGTAAGTCCTGATACTCAAAAAATCATTGATACGTTAAAATTCCGTATTGATTCTGTTTTAAGAGCAAGAAATTCAAAATATATTTTGATGAATGTTCCAAACGAAAAAATTGAAGCAGTAAGCAACATCCTTCCTGTTTTAAGAAGTGCTACTGTAATGCCTTTGGCTCAACCAGGATGGAGTAGTGTACACACAGTGATTGAAAAAGACACTTTTTGGGAAGTAATTGATCAATTAAAGGAAGCGGGTGCCGAAGGAATTTTGGTTTGCCCAATCGAGAAAATGGTACTTTAAAAAGTTGGAAGTTATGAGTTATAAGTTATACGTCTTGACGAATACTCCTTATAACACTTAACACCTAACCCTTAACTTTAAAGAAATGAATAAAATATACAATCCAACCGCTGATAGCTGGACTTCAATTTTAGAAAGGCCTACTAAAACGGTAAATGATATAGAAGGAACAGTAAAAGAAATTTTTGCTGCTGTTCAACAGGAAGGAGACACCGCGGTTTCCAGATATACTACTCAATTTGACGGAGTGAATTTCGAAAACATCGAAGTTACTGCTACTGAAATTGAAATAGCTATTGCAAGTTTGCCAACAGATTTAAAAGAAGCAATTGCTTTGGCAAAAGCCAATGTAGAAAAATTCCATCAGGCACAAAAAACAAATCGTGTTTCGGTTGAAACTATTGAAGGAGTTCAATGTTGGCAGGAAAAAAGACCTATTCAAAAAGTAGGACTTTACATTCCGGGAGGAACTGCCCCTCTGTTTTCAACAGTTTTGATGCTTGCTGTTCCTGCTAAAATTGCAGGTTGTAAAGAAATTGTTTTGTGTTCTCCACCGGATAAAAACGGAAATATCAATGCTGCTATTTTGTACGCTGCTAATTTATGTGGTGTAACTAAAATCATCAAAGTAGGAGGGATTCAGGCTATTGCAGGGATGACTTTTGGAACACAAGCTATTCCTAAGGTTTACAAAATTTTTGGACCAGGTAATCAATATGTAACCGTGGCAAAACAATTAGCAACTCAATTTGGAGTAGCAATTGATATGCCTGCCGGACCTTCTGAATTATTAGTGGTAGCCGATGATACAGCGGTTCCTGCTTTTGTTGCTTCTGATTTATTGTCTCAAGCTGAGCATGGAACAGATAGTCAGGTAATTTTAGTTTCTACTTCTAAATCGATGATGGATGCTGTAGAAATTGAAATCCAATCACAATTAGAAGTATTGCCGCGTAAAGCCATTGCTGAAAAAGCTATTGCGAATTCTAAATTGATTTACGTAGAAAATGATACTATTGCTTTAGACTTAATCAATGAATACGGACCGGAACACTTTATTGTTTGCACAGAAAACAATGATTTTTATGTAGACGGAATCGAAAATGCAGGTTCAGTTTTTATTGGCAATTATACTCCGGAAAGTGCAGGAGATTATGCTTCAGGAACGAATCATACTTTGCCAACCAATGGTTATGCTAAAAATTATAGCGGTGTAAATCTGGATAGTTTTATGAAGTCGATGACTTTCCAAAAAATTTCTGAAACCGGAATTCAAAATATTGGAAGCGCTATTGAAATTATGGCAGAAGCCGAAGGTTTACAAGCTCATAAAAATGCCGTAAGCCTGAGATTGAAAGATTTAAAAATTTAAAGATTAAAAAATGACCTTTGATATAAATAATTTAGTTCGCGACAACGTAAAGGTTTTAAAACCGTATTCGTCAGCGAGAGATGAATTTGAAGATTTTGATACGGCTGAAATGGTATTTTTGGATGCTAATGAAAACCCGTATCAAAATGGAGTGAACCGTTATCCTGACCCACAACAAGCTAATGTAAAAGTAGTTTTAGGAGAAATTAAAAATTTAAGTCCAAAACAAATTTTACTAGGAAACGGAAGTGATGAAGTACTGGATTTATTATTCAGAGCTTTTTGCGAACCTAAAGTGGATAATATTATCAGTTTACCTCCTACATACGGAATGTATAGCGTTTTAGCTAATATCAATAATGTAGAAAACAAAGAAGTTTTATTATCCAATGATTTTCAACCTCAAGTTGAAAAAATTTTAGATGCGGTTACAGACTATACAAAAATCATTTTTTTGTGTTCACCAAATAACCCAACAGGAAATTCATTCACTACCGAAAGTGTAACTACTTTATTGGAACAATTCAATGGATTTGTAGTAATTGACGAAGCTTATATTGATTTCTCAGACAAAGCAAGCTGGCTTGAAAAATTAGATCAATATCCTAATTTAATCATCACGCAAACCTTATCGAAAGCTTACGGTCTGGCTGGAATTCGTTTAGGAATTTGTTATGCTTCAGAAGAAGTAATTGCAGTTTTAAACAAAATCAAACCACCTTATAACGTAAACGAATTAACCCAACAAAGAGCACTTGAAAGATTAAGCGATCAGGAAAAAATCAATAGAGAAATCAGTTCTATTTTGACAGAAAGAGATACTTTATTAGATGTTTTAAACCAGGTTTCTTTTGTTGAAAAAATTTATCCTTCAGAAGCGAATTTCATCTTAATTAAAGTAGATGATGCTAACAAACGTTATGATGAATTAATTGCAAAAGGAATAGTAATTCGCAACCGTACTACGCAGCCTTTATGTGAAAACACCTTGCGTTTGACAATTGGTACAGAGGAAGAAAACAAGAAATTAATTGAAGCTTTAATAAGTTTAAAATAGAATAACTTTTTAGAAGGATTTCAAAACCCTTTTAATTTGTGAAAAATTGAAAATATAAAATGAAAAAAGTACTTTTTATCGATCGTGACGGAACGATTGTTTTAGAACCGGAAGGATATCAATTAGACAGTTTGGAAAAATTAGAGTTTTTCCCAAAAGCATTTCAATATTTGGCAAAAATTGCTAACGAATTGGATTATGAATTAGCTATGGTAACGAATCAGGATGGTTTAGGAACCGATTCTTTTCCGGAAGATACTTTTTGGCCAACACAAAACTTCATTTTAAAAGCATTCCAAAACGAAGGTGTTTTATTCGACGATATTTTTATTGACCGCTCGTTCCCTGAAGACAATGCACCTACACGTAAACCACGTACCGGAATGTTAACTAAATATATTGACAATCCCAATTACGATTTAGCCAATTCTTTTGTTTTGGGTGATCGAATTACCGATGTAGAATTAGCTAAAAACTTAGGTGCAAAAGCAATTTTCTTAAAGCAGGAAGATGGTTTAGGAGGAACAGAAACTTCTGTTGCTCACAACGAATTAGAAGAAACTATCGTTTTACAAACAACTGATTGGAAAAAAATCTATGAGTTTTTAAAATTAGAAGCGCGTACGGCATCTATCACCAGAAAAACGCATGAAACGGATATTTATATTAAATTGAATTTAGACGGAACAGGAAAAAGCAACATCGATACCGGAATTGCTTTTTTTGATCATATGCTTGACCAAATTTCGCGTCACGGACAAATGGACTTAGATATTAAAGTAAAAGGAGATTTAGAAGTTGACGAACATCATACGATTGAAGATACAGCTATTGCTTTAGGAGAAGTTTATGCTAAAGCTCTGGGAAATAAATTAGGTATTGAGCGTTATGGTTTCTGTTTACCAATGGACGATTGTCTGGCACAGGTGGCTATTGATTTTGGTGGACGAAACTGGTTGATTTGGGAAACGGAATTCAAACGTGAAATGGTGGGTAAAATGCCAACAGAAATGTTTTTCCATTTTTTCAAATCATTCTCTGATGGTGCTAAAGCGAATATCAACATCAAAGCCGAAGGAGATAACGAACATCATAAAATTGAGGCGATCTTTAAAGCTTTTGCGAAAGCGATAAAAGTTGCCGTAAAACGCGATACAGAGAAAATGATTTTACCTTCAACGAAAGGGATGCTATAAAGTTGATAGTTGTTGGTTGATAGTTATTAGCTGTCAACCAACAACCAAAAACCAACAACCAAATTAAATGAAAATAGTAATCATAAATTACGGAGCAGGAAATATTCAGAGCATCATTTTTGCTATCGAAAGATTGGGCTACAAAGCGGTGCTGAGCAATAATCCTGATGAAATCAAAGCCGCTGACAAAGTAATTTTCCCTGGAGTGGGTGAGGCTAGTTATGCGATGAAGATGCTTAAAGAAAGTGGATTAGACACTTTGATTCCAACTTTAAAACAGCCTGTTTTAGGAATTTGTTTGGGTATGCAATTGATGTGTAATTACACTGAAGAAGGTGATACCAAAGGATTAGGAATTTTTGATGTAGATGTTATAAAGTTTTCACCCAAGGTAAAAGTACCGCAGATGGGATGGAACACGATTTACAATCTAAAATCAGATTTGTTTAAAAATGTAGCTGAAAAAGAATACATGTATTTGGTACATAGTTTTTATGCGCCACTTTGCGAAGAAACTATTGCAACAACTGATTACGAAGTAGCTTATTCTTCTGCATTGGAAAATGAAAATTTCTTTGGAACGCAATTTCACCCGGAAAAAAGTGGAGATGTTGGAGAGCAAATTCTAGAAAATTTTCTTGAATTACAATAGTACGATTAAAAAATCAGAGGAGTGAGATTAGCTTGCGCTCAGTTCGCTGACGCTCGGGTGCTTCGTTCCTCGCAATGACAAAAAAATGAGAATAATACCAGCCATAGACATTATCGACGGAAAATGTGTGCGTTTGTCTAAAGGAGATTACAATACTAAAATTGTTTACAACGAAAATCCGCTTGAAGTTGCTAAAGAATTTGAAGCACATGGAATTGAATATTTGCATTTAGTAGATTTAGATGGAGCCAAATCCAGCCGAATTGTGAACCATAAAATTTTGGAACAAATTGCTACCCAAACCAAATTGAAAATTGATTTTGGTGGTGGTTTAAAAGCCGATTCTGATTTGAAAATTGCTTTTGAATCAGGTGCCAATCAAATTACAGGCGGAAGTATCGCGGTAAAAAACCGTGCTGTTTTTGAAGAATGGATTACGAAATTTGGTGCAGAAAAAATCATCTTGGGAGCAGATGCTAATAATGAAAAAGTGGCTGTTTCGGGTTGGTTAGAAGAATCTAATGAAGATTTAATTCCTTTTATTCAAAATTATCAGTCTAAAGGAATTGAATACGTTATTTGTACCGATATTGCCAAAGATGGCATGCTTCAAGGTCCAAGTTTCGATTTGTATACTAAAATTTTACAAAAAGCTAACGGATTAAAATTAATTGCTTCAGGAGGAATTTCTACTTTTGATGAATTACCAAAACTGGCCGAAATCGGTTGTGAAGGTACTATCATTGGTAAAGCGATTTATGAAGGTAGAATTACTTTGAAACAATTGGAGAATTATATAATTGGTTGATTGTTGATGGTTATTAGTTGATAGAATCAACCGACAACCGACAACCAACAACTAACAACTTAAAAAAGATGTTAACAAAAAGAATCATACCTTGTTTAGACATTAAAAACGGTCGTACTGTTAAAGGTGTAAATTTTGTAGATTTACGCGATGCAGGAGATCCGGTTGAACTGGCTAAAATTTATTCGGATGAAGGTGCCGATGAATTGGTGTTTTTAGATATTTCAGCAACTGAAGAAAGAAGAAGAACCTTAGTGGATTTGGTTCGAAAAGTAGCAGCAACCATCAATATTCCTTTTACAGTTGGAGGAGGAATTTCTGCTGTGGAAGATGTGGAAGTTTTATTGCAAAATGGAGCGGATAAAGTTTCTATTAATTCATCAGCAGTTAAAAATCCGCAGTTAATTAATGATTTGGCTCAGAAATTTGGAAGTCAGTGTGTGGTTGTTGCGATTGATGCGAAACAAATAGACGGTGAATGGATTGTGCATTTAGTTGGGGGGAAAGTACCAACAGAAATCAAATTGTTTGATTGGGCAAAAGAAGTGGAGCAAAGAGGAGCAGGAGAGATTTTGTTTACTTCAATGGATCATGACGGAACTAAAAACGGATTTGCAAATGAAGCTCCTGTTAAAAAGCCAATGTCATTGCTTGTCACAAATACTTTTTGTTTAGTTAGGTATCCTGTTGATGATCCTGATACGTATACATCTGGACTAATTGATACGTATTTATTTATCTTAATAGGAACAGTATAGAATAGCATAATTACACTAAGAGTAAATCTGTTATATGAACTGGGGAGTACTCATTTTTT